>JAGQYH010000130.1 GCA_020436175.1 Bacteroidota bacterium | reverse complement strand
TCAGCCAGTCATTTGAACAAGCCAGTCAACAATTTACTCAACAAATTGCAATAGAAACCAATGCGGATAGGAAAGCTTGCTTAAGTTATCACTATGGCAAAATGTGCTATAACCATGGTTTTACTCCATTGGCAGAAGAAATTTGGATCAATGCATTTTATCAGTTTCGCAAAGCATCAACAATAGATTCCTTGTTGCTTCACCGATTGATCTATAATAGCTCCATTACCCAACTTAACGACAAACGCTATTCTGAGGCCATTAAAAATTTCAAACTCGCACTACAATATATTTCACAACCAACAGATCAAGCTAAATGCTATGTAAAGATCGGTACTTGTTATGAAGAAGCCGGAGAGTATGCACTATCGAATTACTATTATCTGTTAGCAACCAAGAATAAGCAATTAGCAACAACTGATGGAATAAAATGGCTATCGATCGCTTACGGACAAATGGCCGTGAATTATAGTGCTCTACAAGAAGCTGATTCTACCCTGAAATATGCCATTCTACAAATGGAAACGGCAGAAAAATTATCACCCGAACAGGACAGTTACAATAAAATGTACAGCTACTTATCTCAGGGCAATGCTTATGAAACCAAAATGGAGTATCAAAAAGCCATCGAATTGTATAAAAATAGCTTGACTATTGCCAAGCAACTGGATAACGACAATTACATCTTCAGAAGTTTAAGCAATATTGGATATACTTATAATCAGTTGAAGGATCAACATCAAGCTTTACTTTACCTTTTGAAAGCTAAGCAACTGGCCATTCTGATGGAAGACAGCAGTCAAGTAGCTGCAACGATCAATACCATTGGTGACATATACTATAGCGCCGGTGATTTTAAAACATCAACTACATATTACTTGGATGCCTTTAACTATCTCATCGGAAGTGAAAAACACTATAATTACCACACAATTCCTTCAATCACATCAGTAAAATCGCTCGATTACCTCAGCGATGTATTTGTCTATGTGAAATTTATCTCCATGAGCCTCATAGCGGAATCAAACCAAAAGGACGATAACGCCATTATGATTTCAGCTTTGCAGTATATCCATTTTGCAGACTCTCTGTTGTTTATGGTCAACCAAAACACGTTGGATAATGCATCAAAATTTTACTGGAGAGAACAGGCGAATGAATTATATGGCTATGCTATTGAGGCGGCAGATCATATAAATGACCAAAGTGAATTATTCTATTTTATTGAAAGGGGAAAATATTTTGTACTTCAGGAATTGATGGAAGAAAATATCCGCTTGAGTCAATTGACACCGCAATTGCAAAATGAACTACAAACCATTAAGGAAATCATCAGTACGCTTGAGATCAAAAAAGCTTTAGCCTCACTAAACCAAGAAGATTTGGCTCATCTGATTGCGTTAAAGGAAAAATTTCATTCCATCACAGACTCGTTGTATCATACCGAAACCATAACCACTACATTTGTAAATACTGCCACATTAGGTCAGATTCAAACTGATTTTTTAAAAAATGCGAATGACCTTTACATCTCTTATTTGGAAAGCACTTCCAAGACATATGCCTTTTTCGTTTCAAAAGATAGCTCATGGCTAAAAACCGTAGAACATACCACCTCCTACTTAAATACTAAAAATGATTTTATAAACAGTATTTCCCGGCCAATCAATACATCGGCCGATCTAAATAAATTCATAGTGAACTCCCATTCACTTTATAATCAGCTAACCACGGAAAACTTTACCCAATTTTCGAACATAATTATTAACCCTTCAGGCAGTCTTAATTTCATTCCTTTTGATGCTTTATGTACAGATACATCAGAAGAAAGGTTGATCCTGAACGATCATATTGTGAGATATACCCTCTCGCCCTCCATCGAATTACAGAACAGTATTGTTGTGCCTTCAACTACTCAAACCTTGTTTGTTGCCCCTATCACCTTTAATGACCAAAACATCAGCGATCTGGTAAACAGTCAATATGAAGTACAACAAATTAAAAGGATTGTCGGAGGCAAATTATTAATGAATAATGCCGCCAATAAATTCGATTTCGAGCAAAATGCAGCTCGGTTCAACAGCATTCATTTTGCCACTCATGCCCTGGCCGGCAGTGCCGGAAACAACCTTCCTTGGATCGCCTTTCACGATTCAAAAATGTATTTGCCGGAAATTTATAACCTTCCTTTGAAAGATAAATTTGTGGTGCTTAGTGCCTGTGAAACTTTCAAAGGAGATGTGATCAACGGAGAGGGAATCATGAATTTGGTTTGGGGCATACACTACGCCGGTGCTTCCAGCGTTGTTGCCACCTTATGGAACACCTACGATAAAGCCAGTGCGGAACTCATGCAAAGTTTTTATGGTCATTTAAAAAAGGGTGAATCTAAGGATGAGGCATTACGACAAGCCAAACTGGATTATATAGAAAAACATGGCATGAAACCCGACCAATGGGCGCCGTTTATCTATATCGGCGATCCTTCTCCGGCACATTATAAAAAGAATCGACGATTGATCATACCGGTTTTGGGAGTAATAGCAGTCATGTGTTTATTATTATTTGTCGCTACCAACCTAAAACCTAATAGCAAAGATTAGTTTTGCAATTATAATTGTTACGATTGACAATAGATGAAAAATATATAAAAAGATGTTTGGAACTGGCCAAACTTGGTACTGGTAGTGTATCTCCCAATCCAATGGTAGGTAGTGTTGTCGTTCATAACAATTGTATCATTGGTGAAGGTTGGCATCAAAAATACGGCGAAGCACATGCTGAAGTAAATGCTATCAATTCAGTAAAAGATAAATCTCTTTTGGAATCCTCCACTATCTATGTTTCGCTTGAACCTTGTTTTCATTTCGGACAAACACCACCTTGTGTAGATCTGATCTTAAAACATAAAATACCAAAAGTAATTATTGCGTCTATAGACTGTAATTCTAAAGTTGCCGGGAAAAGCATAGAAAAATTAAGAACAGCCGGTGTTCATGTTGAAGTGGGTGTCTTGGAAAAGGAGGCTTTGGCGCTCAACAAATACTTTTTCACTTCCATCCAAAAGCAACGGCCCTATATAATTTTAAAATGGGCGGAATCGAAAGATGGATACTTTGCGCCACATAAAGGACAGCAATGGCTGAGTAATCCATTGTCAAAACGACTAACCCATAAATGGCGAAATGAAATAGATGCTATCCTTATCGGAAAGAATACCTTGATAGAAGACAATCCGGCATTAACAGACAGATTTTGGGAAGGTCATCAACCGATAAAAGTGATCATCGATCCTTCAGGTGACTTATACAAAGGCAAAGATGATACAAAAACCATCATCTTTAATGGAAAGAAATCTACCAATCAAAAAAATATTGAATACATCAATATTCAAAGTAAGCCATTTTCTGTTCATGAAATGATGAATCATTTGCACCGGAGAAAGATTACCAGTGTATTGGTAGAAGGTGGAGCAACCACAATACAACATTTTTTGAAGGCGGAGTTATGGGATGAAGCATATATCTATGAAACAGAAGTTTACTTAAAAGAAGGTATTCCTTCTCCAAAAATCGAAGGCTTCTCAGATCAAACCACCATACAAATTGCTGATAATCGGCTTAAAATTATTCAAAAAGAATGATCTACTTAGCATTAAGCATTTTGTGCTCTACCATCATCGCTTTAATGTTCAAAGCGTTTCCAAAATATAAGATACGATCCTTTCAAGCCATTGTTTTTAATTATCTGGTTTGCGGAACATTGGCATTTATCGTCACGCCCAAAGTGCAACTTTCACTAATTCCGCATTGGTCGGGCTTGTATTTAACTGCAGGATTGGGTTTTTTCTTTGTGTTTCTCTTTTATCTTATAGCCAGAACCACACAGTTACTAGGTGTTGCAGTATCATCTGTGGCTCAAAAACTTTCGTTTATTGTACCGGTTATCGTTGGGATTTTAGCCTTTGGTGAAGATGCACATATACTCAAGATCTTAGGTGTTCTTCTCGGCATCATTGCAGTTTTTCTTGTTTCCAAAGAAGTTAAGAAACCTACTGCGGAAGATTCAAATGATTCATCGAAATTCATCTTTAAAAATAAATCCTTCTCACTCAACGCCATTTTACCATTGGCTGTTTTTGCGGGTAGCGGACTTTGTGATCTAACTATTAATATCATTCAATCTAAGCATATTGGTGAACTACAAACTTCAACATTCACCTTTATACTGTTTAGTTCTGCTTTTATAGCAGGAACCATCAGATTATGGTTTTCAAAAGTAGCTATTGAAAGGAAAAACATTTTTGCAGGTTTATTGCTGGGTATCCCAAATTTTGGCTCTGTTTACTTTTTAGTTTTATCCCTAAAATTTTCCGGATTAGAATCCTCTCAAGTTTTTCCGATCAACAATATCAGTATAATTTTAACAGCGGCATTAATGGCTTGGGTAATCTATCATGAACGTCTTTTTGCAAGACAATTGGTAGGTTTAGTCATTGCCTTAATCGCTATATTAATTTTGATCTGATGAATGAGTCATTCAACTATAAAACCGTAAAACACGAAGGTGAAAGCTTGTTTAAAGACAAAAACAGTAAGTTTTATGGTTATATTTTTCCCATCGAAACCGAAGATGATATAAAAAGGCACATTGAGATCCTTCGTCAAAAACATCCGAAAGCTAGACATGTTTGCTACGCTTATAGATTAGGAGTAAATGGTGAAACAGAACGTGCGAATGATGACGGCGAACCCAATGGAAGTGCCGGATTACCCATTCTCAATCAATTGAAATCATTCGATATCACCAATGTTATCGGCCTTGTTGTGCGTTATTTCGGTGGCACAAAATTAGGGGTGTCCGGATTGATTCACGCCTACAAGGAAGCAACGCTTTTAGCGATTGATAATACGGCAGTGGTTGAAAAAGATTTATTTTCCTACTTTTCTATCAAAACAGACTATGAACATGCCAATCATGTCTTTCAATTAATTGGGAAATTTGAAGGAAAAATTATTGAACAAACATATCTAAAAGAGAGTCTCTTTAAAATTGAAATTCCACTTCGATTGAAATTGCAATTTTTATTGGAAGCCTCCACCTTTCACGTTTTGGATATTGAAGAGGAGTAAAAGAAAAGAAATGAAAGAGCCATTTAGCTCGTCTCACAATACATTTTGAGTTTAAATATTAAGACCTCCTACTACAACAGTAACCATTGTAGCAAAAGAACCCACAATTAACCAAAATGAAAAATCTTTCAGTGCCCCTATTCCATCATCCTGAAATAGTTGTACAATGCAAAAAATGAAACACATTAACATTAGTAAAAGTAACCCCATAACACTTGTTTTAGCATTAGTAAATCAAGCTATCGACCAATTAAGTCAATACCTCTTCAGGGCAACTATGTTTCGAAGTAGAAAGGGATTTTTTGCTCAACTATGATAGTCTATAGTAAGAGCACTTTTAGTAGTAGTTTTCATAAAATTCTATATTAAGATAATATTAACTACAGAATATTGCCACTAAATTTTCATTTTTTTATTCAAAATCTTACTGCGACGATTTCAACTGTTTAATAATTAATACTTTATGAAAAATGCCGAAATCAATATACATGATGATGCATACTAAAATGACTATTTCTTTTATAACAAATCAACGCGTCTTTGAAAATAAAACTCAACTGATGATACATCACAAATCTGTTTTCCTCATTCTAATCTTTCTTTTTTGTTCAAATGTCAGCCATGCTCAAACATGGGTAGATTCGCTTTCCAATTATGCCATGGAGAAGTACCTTCCGGCCAATAAATATAAATGGACATGGCAAAGTGCTTCTTTATTGAAGGCCATGACGGTTCAATATGAATTGAGTGACAATAAAAAAGAGCAGGACCAATTCTTAGAATACGTGAAAACTGCAATGGACAATAAATTACAAAGAGCTCATGGCAAACGTCCCAATGCTGTAGCTTCTGCTCATGGCTTAGCATTTTTGGCTCGCATTCTAAAGGACGACAACTACAAAAATTTGGCTGACAAAATTTTCCGCGACTATTTAAATATTCCCCGAACCGGCAGTGGTGGCATCGCCCATCTTGCCCGTACCCCGGAATTGTGGGACGATACCATTTATATGATCGGTGTTTTTCTATTGGAAATGTATAAAACGACCGGAGATGAAAAATATCTTAATGAATTGATGGAACAATTCCGAATCCATAGAAGCAAATTATTAGATGAATCCTCTGGTCTTTGGGTACACGGTTGGGATGGTAACAATAAAAATAGATGTGCTTTGTGTGGACAAAGAGATTGGCCGGATAAAGAAACGAGAAAAAGTACGGAGTTTTGGGGAAGAGGAAATGGCTGGGTGATGGTTACCTTGAGTGATGCTTTAAAAACAATCCCTAAGGAACATCCTTATTGGGCGGAATTATCCGGCTATCTGAAGGAAATGATCATCAACTTGCCTGAATTTCAAGATCCGGCTTCGGGTCATTGGTTTCAGTTACCGTTAAAGCCTGATGTGGAAGGCAATTTTATTGAAAGTTCCTGCACAGCCATGTTTAGCTATGCCATCCTTACCGGACTTCAATTGGATATTGTGCAAGACCAAAAATATCAACAAAGTATTCGATTGGCGTATGAAGGACTTAGAAATTATAGTATTCAACCCATTGAAACAAGCTATCTTACCACAAAAAATGTTTGTAAAGGCACCTGCATTGGCGACATGGAATACTATTTAAACAGAAAATCAACTACGGGTAAATCATTCGGATTGGCAATGTTTATCATTTTTGGAATGAATTACGAGTTAGAAATGAGTTTGCGATAGCAAAAGATCAATATGGACAGCAATAACTTTGGCATAAAAGGTCTTAGTTCGGAGGAAGTTTTATCCTCTCGAAAAACACATGGAACTAATCAGATAGAGTTTAAAACCCAAAACCGCTGGTTGACCACCTTCATTGGTTTGATCAAAGAACCAATGGTTATTCTATTGCTAGTTGCTGCCATCATATATTTTATAAGTGGTCAGACCGGTGATGCTATTTTTCTTGCCGCAGCCATAGTATT
>JAGQYH010000012.1 GCA_020436175.1 Bacteroidota bacterium | reverse complement strand
AATATCGTTTTCTTCAACATAATCAGCGATCAATTCAACAAACGGCTTTCCGTATTTTTGTGCTTTGCCTAAACTAACGCCTGTAATATTGGTCATTTCCTCCAATTTTACCGGATATTGACTGGCCATGTCTTCTAAAGAAGGATCTTGAAAGATCACATACGGAGGAACTCCTTTTTGTTTGGCGACACGTTTTCTTAAATCGGTGAGCAGTTTAAACAAAGTCGGATCAATGGCACTTCCTCCTTTACCGGCGCCATTGTTAATGATCACTTCATCGTTTTCAGAAACGCTTGGGAACTCATGATTTAAAACAATTGGAACAGAAGTGGGGTTAATCAAAAATTCGTGACCTGCATCAGTAATCTTTAAAACACCATATTCTTCAATGTCTTTGCTCAGGTAATTGCTGATCAATGCTTTTCTAATGACAGAATTCCAAAATAAACCATCTCTTCCTTTGCCTTTTCCAAAAGAAGGTAGTTTGTCATGTTTGAACATCTCAATCTCCTGTTTTTTCTTGCCTAATAGAAAATCTACAATATAAGGTAATCGACACTTTTCATTCAATTCTTGAATTGCTTGAATTGCTAATTGAACATATTCTTTTCCTTCTTCTGTGGCTTTAGTGTGACTGCAATTATCGCATTTGTCGCCGCAAGTTTTACTCGAAGGGTTTTCACCAAAATAATGTAGCACAAAGTTTTTTCGACACTCTCCCGTTTCGGCGTAACCCACAACTTCCATTAAATGTTGCCCGCCAATTTCTTTTTCGGCAACCGGTTTGTCTTTTAGGAATTTTTCAAGTTTGTTGATGTCCTTATGACTAAAATAAGCAATGCACTTGCCGTCCAAACCATCTCTTCCTGCTCTTCCTGTTTCCTGGTAGTAATTTTCTAAACTTTTTGGAATGTCATAATGGATTACAAAACGAACATCCGGCTTGTCAATACCCATTCCAAAGGCAATCGTTGCAACAATGACATTAATATCTTCCATTAAAAATTTATCCTGACGCTCATTTCTGGTGGCCGTATCTAAACCGGCATGATAGGCGGCTGCATTGATTCCGTTGACTTGTAATATTTCAGCTACTTCTTCAGTTGCTTTTCTGCTCAAGCAATAAATGATACCACATTTGCCTGCATCCGGACCTTTGATAAACTTTACAATATCACTAAGCGTTTCATTTTTGGTTTTCTTAGGACGAATCTCGTAATATAAATTTTCTCTCAAAAAGCTGGAGATGAAGATATTGGGATCTTTCATCTTCAAGGTCTTCTGGATATCCGATTGCACTTTTGGAGTGGCTGTCGCCGTGAGTGCCATAATCGGGATGTTATTCTTGATCTCGGCGATCATGGTTCGAATTCTTCGGTATTCCGGACGGAAATCATGTCCCCATTCAGAAATACAGTGAGCTTCATCCACAGCAACGAATGAGATATTGGCAGAAGCGAAAAAATCAATATTTTCCTGTTTCACCAAAGATTCGGGAGCGACGTACAATATTTTGGTCTTACCGGCAAGAATATCAGTCTTTACTTGTTTGATCTGACTTTTGGTCAATTGAGAATTTAAGTAATGGGCAATACTGTCATCATCGCTGTAACCTCTTACCAGATCTACTTGGTTTTTCATCAAGGCGATCAAAGGAGAAATAATAATGGCCACTCCCTCAGAAAGGATGGCCGGCAGTTGATAACAAAGTGATTTTCCACCACCTGTAGGTTTGATTACAAAAGTGTCTTTACCGGATAAAATACTTTCAATGATTTCTTCTTGGTTGCTTTTAAATTGGTCAAAGCCAAAGTATTTCTGAAGCGCTTCCTGGAGTGCAATTTCTTGATCTATCATAATTGTCTATTGATGTAGCGTTTTTTTCTTGGGGCAACTAACATCTATACAGAAAAAAACACCATACGTGTTGGTGTTTCTGTATTTCTAAGATACTATTTTATTTGTGATATAAAACGCTATAATGTTAAGTATATTGGCAGTGCCTTATTTTTTCAATATTTGGTAATCTTAAATTCAAGATTGCATCCCTACAAGGCTTGTTATTAACCTTATTTAAACAATTTGTTCTACTATAGATTTTGTTGATCTCCAGTCGCCCATGGTATAAAAATGTATACAAGGAACGCCAAAGTCTATCAATTCTTTACATTGCTGTGTTGTCCATTCTATCCCTACTTCTTTAACAGCTGCTCGGTCTTTACAACCTTTAACGGCAGAAATAAGATCTTGAGGAAAATCTGTAAAGAAGATACTTGGCAATATCTCTATTTGGTTACGACTTGTAATCGGTTTTAATCCCGGGATTATGGGCACTTTAATTCCTGCTTTTCGACAAGCCTCCACAAACTCAAAGAATTTTTTATTGTTGAAGAACATTTGAGTAACGATATAATTGGCGCCGGCATCAACTTTCTGTTTTAAGTAATCCAGATCAATTTCATAATTGGGGGCTTCAAAATGTTTTTCAGGATAACCGGCCACACCAATACAAAAATCGGTTTTTACGGAATCTGATACTTCTTCATGTAAATAGATGCCATTATTTAAACCAACGGTTTGTTTCACCAAATCAATGGCAAAATGATGTCCTCCTTCTTCCGGAATGAATTTTCTATCCATTTTTCTGGCGTCTCCTCGAAGCAACAAAACGTTTTGAATACCTAAAAAGTTAAGGTCAATCAGAGCGCCTTCAGTTTCTTCTTTGGTAAATCCGCCACAGATCAAATGCGGTACAGCTTCAATTCCATATTTATGCATTATGGCAGCACAAATACCAACTGTTCCCGGTCTTTTTCTTATGGCGATCTTTTCGTAATAGCCTTTGTCGGTTTGCTTATAGATAAAATCTTCTCTATGATAAGTAACATCCACAAATGGCGGTTTGAATTCCATGAGCGGATCTAAGATGTTGTAAATAGAATCTATGCTCTTTCCTTTTAACGGAGGAAGTATTTCAAAAGAAATAAGTGTTTTATCTTTTTTAAAGAAGTCGGTAACTTTCATGCTGAGCTTAAATTTAAGGGCTATGCAAGCCTATGCCAATAAAATCACTATGGAATTTGCGGGCATCCAAAAGGCAAATAGCTATGCAAACTTAGATAATTCTACAAACATGGACTGAATAACTTTCTTAAGTCTATATGAATTTGTAGCTTTGCACCTATTAATAAGTCAACTTATTAAGAAAGACTGAGGGATTAGGCCCGTTGAAGTCTTAGCAACCGCTTGCCCTATAAGGTAAGAATGGTGCTACATCCTACTCTAAGGGCGCATGGTTATTCGCTGCTGAGGTAGATAAGTTGGATAACACTTCTATGCGTTTTCCGGTTTTTCCTAATGTTGACAGTAAAAGTAAAAGCTTTGATATGGATATTAAAGAAATCTTAAAGGATAGAATATTGGTGCTTGATGGTGCAATGGGCACTATGATTCAACAATACAAGTTAGATGAAGCAGCTTATCGCGGAGAGCAATTTAAAGATCATCCTTGTTCCTTAAAGGGCAATAATGATTTATTGTCGCTGACACAGCCCGATATTATTAAAGAGATTCATGCAGCTTATTTGGAAGCCGGTGCAGATATTATTGAAACCAATACTTTTTGCAGCACTGCCATTGCTCAGGCGGATTATGGTCTTGAAGCGGCGGTCTATCAACTTAACTATCAATCGGCAAAGATTGCCAAAGAAGTGGCTGCAATTTATACGGCCAAAAACCCGGATAAACCGAGATTCGTTGCCGGTTCAATAGGGCCGACCAATATGACACTCTCTCTTTCACCGGATGTTAATTTACCGGGATTTAGATCTACTACTTTTGATAAATTGAAGGACACTTATGCAGAACAAGTAAAAGGTTTGATCGAAGGAGGTGTAGATCTTTTGTTGGTGGAAACCATATTTGACACTTTGAATGCAAAAGCGGCTTTGTTTGCCATTCAGGAGTATTACGCCGCGCATAATGTGGAACTGCCCATTATGGTGTCCGGCACGATTACAGACAAAAGTGGTAGAACATTGTCAGGTCAAACAACAGAAGCCTTCCTGATATCAGTCAAACATGCTCCCATCATTAGTATTGGATTGAATTGCGCTTTAGGGGCGAAGGAATTGCGACCCTATTTACAAATTTTGGACAAGAATGCACCTTGCTTGGTGAGCGCACATCCTAATGCAGGTTTACCAAATGAATTTGGAGAATACGATGAAACCCCGGAGATCATGGCAGAACAGATTAAAGAGTTTTTAGACTTGGGGCTGATCAATATTGTTGGCGGTTGTTGCGGCACTACTCCGGCACATATTAAAGCTATTGCTGACTTGGCCAAAAATTATCAACCAAGAGTATCATCTCAAGAATTATCAGTGGAAGAATTGGTTTAATATAATAATGTAGAAGAAGTTTAAATGGCAAATAATTCATATACCCTGCAACTTTCGGGACTGGAACCATTGATCATCACTCCTGACTCAAATTTTGTCAATGTCGGGGAGCGAACCAATGTAACCGGGTCAAGGAGGTTTTTAAGGTTGATTAAAGAGGAAAAGTTTGAAGAGGCATTGGAAGTGGCATTGGATCAGGTAAGAGGTGGTGCTCAAATACTCGATATAAACATGGATGAGGGGATGTTAGATGGTGAAAAGGCCATGGTTCATTTCCTTAATTTAGTGCAATCAGAGCCCGAAATAGCCAGAATTCCCATCATGATCGACTCTTCAAAGTGGCCTATTATTGAAGCAGGATTGAAATGTGTTCAAGGAAAATGTGTGGTGAATTCTATCAGCTTGAAGGAGGGAGAAGAAGCCTTCATCGAACATGCTACTAAGATAAAAATGTATGGAGCGGCGGTAATTGTAATGGCTTTTGATGAAGAAGGGCAAGCAGATAATTATGAAAAAAGGATTCGAATATGTGAGCGATCCTATAAGATACTAACGGAAAAGGTAAAGTTTAACCCTGCTGATATCATTTTCGACCCCAACATTTTTCCAGTTGCCACCGGCATGGACGAACACAAACTGAATGCTTTGGATTTCTTTAATGCCACCAAATGGATCAAAGAAAATCTGCCCGGCGCCAAAGTTAGTGGAGGCGTTAGTAATGTTTCCTTTTCTTTTAGAGGAAATGACACCGTCAGAGAAGCTATGCACTCGGTTTTCTTGTATCATGCTATCAAGGCGGGCATGGATATGGGGATTGTTAATCCCGCCATGTTAGAAGTATATGATGACATTCCAAAAGAGTTGTTAGAGAAAGTTGAGGATGTAATTTTAAACCGAACGGAAGGTGCCACAGAAGCGCTATTGGATTATGCGGAAACAGTAAAAGCGTCCGGTAAAAAGAGAGTGGAAGACTTATCCTGGAGAGCAACAGATTTCAGAGAAAGGTTAAAGCATGCTTTGGTAAAAGGCATCATTGACTACATAGAGATAGATACGGAAGAAGCCAGACAACATTATGATCGACCGATCCAAGTGATTGAAGAGGCTTTGATGGACGGCATGAATGTGGTAGGTGATCTTTTTGGTGCCGGCAAAATGTTTTTACCGCAGGTGGTAAAAAGCGCCAGGGTAATGAAAAAAGCGGTAGCCTATTTGTTGCCTTTTATAGAAGCAGAGAAATCAGGGGAAGCAGAGAAGAAAGGAAAAATCTTATTGGCTACTGTTAAGGGAGATGTGCATGACATTGGCAAGAACATCGTTGGTGTTGTTTTGGGATGTAATAATTATGATATAGTAGACCTTGGTGTGATGGTGGCTCCGGAGCGAATTTTGGAAGAAGCTGAGCGGGAGCAGGCGGACATCATTGGCTTAAGTGGATTGATCACGCCATCTTTAGATGAAATGGTCTTTTTGGCTAAAGAAATGCAAAGAAGAGGCATGAAAACACCACTGTTAATCGGTGGTGCCACTACTTCAAAAATACATACGGCAGTTAAGATCGAGCCACATTACAGTAATCCTGTTATCCATGTTTTAGATGCTTCCAGAAGCGTACCTGTGGTGTCCAGTCTGTTAAGTGACGTTAGAAATGACTTTGTTGCCTCCATCAGGTCAGAATACGAAATGATGCGAGAAAGACATCAAAGTAAAAGACAGATCAAGAAGTATTTATCCATTGAAGAGGCCAGACAGAATAAATGGGAAACGGATTGGTTGAATTATGCTCCTCCAAAACCCAAAATGTTGGGGATCAAAGTTTTTAATCAGTATTCTTTGGATGAATTACAACATTATATCGATTGGACGCCATTCTTTTCTACATGGGAATTACATGGCAAATATCCGGCAATTTTTGAGGATGAAATGGTCGGTACTGAGGCTCAAAAATTGTTTAATGATGCCCAAAACATGCTTCAAAAAATTATTTCCGAAAATTGGATTCAAGCCAATGGCATAATTGGATTGTTTCCGGCCAATGCATCCGGAGATGATATATTAATTTACAAGGATGATGCTAACAAAGAACTGTTAAAAACCGCACATCATTTAAGACAACAAAATCAAAAAGCTGCCGGTCAACCCAATTATTGTTTAGCAGATTATATAGCGCCGGAGGAAAGTGGCCAACAAGATTATATCGGCGGATTTGCAGTAACTTGTGGCATTGGAATCGAAAAGAAATTAAAAGAGTTTCAAGAAGATCATGATGATTATAGTGCAATTTTATTGAAGGCATTGGCAGACAGATTAGCGGAGGCTTTTGCAGAAAGAATGCACGAAAGAGTGAGAAAGGAATTTTGGGGATACGCCGAAGAAGAGCAACTTGAAAATGAAATGCTCATCAAAGAGCAATATAAAGGTATTCGTCCGGCACCGGGTTATCCTGCTTGTCCGGATCATACAGAGAAAACAGCACTATTCGACTTGTTGTCCGTTACCCAAAACACCGGAATAGAGCTAACCGACAGCTTTGCCATGTATCCGGCGGCTTCCGTGAGTGGATGGTATTTTGCCCATCCGGAAAGCAAATATTTTAGTTTGGGAAAAATAGGCAAAGATCAAGTGGAAGATTATAGTACTAGAAAAAACATGGATGTTTCTACGATGGAAAGATGGTTGTCGCCGGTTTTGAATTACGATGAATAATGGTAAGAATTTACGGAGATTAGGAAATAAAATAATTAATTATCTTCATTGGCTCAATTTTTGACTAGAACATAATATTGTTAAACAAATTAAAAAACTATAGATGAAAACATTCTTATCTTTTATCATGATTGTTGGTATCAGCTTAAGTTCTTTTAGCAACGCCGACGCACAAGACATTCATGAAATCCTTAAAAAATTCAGTGCTGCGGTAGAGAAATATGATCAGGTTGAATTTGATTTCAAATCGAAAGAACGAAGAGAGAAAGGCAATTATATTGAGACCATCGGGCATTTCAAAGTTTGGGAAGGCGCTCAAAAGAAAGTGGCCGCCGATCTTGATGAGCCGGACAATGCTAATCTTTTGTGGAGACAGGGAGAAAATGGAAACAAAGTAAGCGCTAAGTTGGGCATTTTACCTTGGATCAATTTAGCTTTAACCAGCAGCAGATTTTTAGATAAGAGTCATCATACCTTAGATAATGCAGGATTCGGTTTGCCTAAGAAGACCATCATGACCATTTACAACAGCAGAAAATCGGAAATTGCCAATGCTGTAGAAATGAAAGGTGACATCAATTACGATGGTCATACTTGTATGCATATTGTAATTACCGACAAAAACCATGGAACAACTACTTACACGGTAAAAGAAGGCGACAATCTAAGTAAAATAGCCTATTCCAAAGCCATTAATCAAATGCAAATTTTGGAATTGAACCCCGACATTAAAAATTATTGGGATGTTAAAGCAGGAGATGTAATTACCATTCCAAACTCATTTGGTACAAAAATCACTATCTATTTAGATAAAACGCTTTATATGCCTAGGTACTTTAAAGTAGAAGATAATAAAGGAATTGTTGGTGAGTACAATCACTTAAATTTAAATGTAGCGCCTAATTTTACAGATGCAGACTTCCAAAAGGATGCTTTTAAAAATTAAACAATAAAGTTATTGAAATTAAATCCCGCAATAGGCGGG
The DNA here is from genome assembly GCA_020436175.1 of Bacteroidota bacterium. Classification (GTDB taxonomy): domain Bacteria; phylum Bacteroidota; class Bacteroidia; order Chitinophagales; family JADIYW01; genus JAGQYH01. The sequence continues at coordinate 12,721 of JAGQYH010000012.1, read as the reverse complement.
ATTTTTTTTGCACTTTTTAGAAAACAGCACATTATATTAACAATTTTTGGTATATTTATAGGGCGACTTCTATTGTTCCATAAAATAGAAGCGTAAAAACAGACAGAGATAACATATTTCATCATTAAAATGATAGCTATGAGATCTTATATTTTTTACGCACTTGTCTTTGTTTTTATTCATTTTCTTTCATTAGAAAACTTGAATAGCCAATCCTTTAAAATTTTAAACCACGAAAGTAGTATTTATGATTCTGTCTATGCTGAAAATGCTTGGGCCGTTCCCAATCCAATAATCGATTTTGATTTTTGTGATATAAAGAATAGTCCATTAGTTACTGGAGGCTTAGGCAAAGAATTAGGGATTACGTGTGGAAGGGAAGTTGGTGTTAGAAATTTACCGGAAATACTTACTACTGCGGTCGCTAGAGTTTTTTTTACTGCCGATGGAGACAATAGTTCAACGATAGAGATTACTTGGAATGCTTTTACAGAAACCTATAATTTATCGGCTCTAGGTTCCCCTTATCATGCTTATGGACTGGGAAACGGTGCGTTAGAAATTGAATTAGAAGTAGTAGGATTACCCAACGGTACGCCGGTAAATGTATGGTTTGATTATGATGCGTACAGCGGTGCCGGGGCAAATCCTGAAAATGTAATGGAAGATGAAGCCAACGTAACGAATGTGGTAGATCTAGCCGGAGTGGACTTATTTAACGATGCGGGTCATCAAATGACATTCAATACGCCTCCACCCAATTTTAGAAATAATAAAGTATTAGATGGTGGCGTAATGAATATATTATCGGGAACACCTTTTAAAGTAAAAGTTGATATCAGTGTTGAAACGAAAATCAATCCAATTGGCAAAAGGTTTGGATTGGGTTTTGAAAAGGATAGAGCCACAGCTAATGCAATGGGAAAAATAAGGCTATATCTTTCGCCTTATCCAATTCCTCCCTCTAATACATTAACAGATAATGATTTGGGGCTGTTTTCTACTGATATAGGCAGTGCCGCAGGTGTTAGCGATCCTATGCCTAACGGAACAGAGTATTTTGATCCCGGAGATGCCTATCCTTTTAATGGACCAACAATGGCATTTGGAGGAGATGATGGCGTTATTGATGATGTAAGCTATTTAGGTTCGGATCTTAATCCCAATCCACCAGATCCTAATAATCCACCGACTACAAGTGTTCCTTTGTTTGGAGGGATATTAGATCCCATTGCCTATGCCGATATGGATGGTTTGGATCTATTAGATTTTGATGTGTTAAATCCACCCAATAGGATTGCCACTAATCAAGGTTGTTTAAAATCATTAGAATATGTTTTCTTGTCGTTTGATGATGATACCATAGGCAATTACAGCAACCCAATGGTAAGCGTTCCCGCAGCTTCAAATTCGTCTTTAAGTGTTGATATGTATGGCACTACGCTAAGAAGGGATGAAATTGTTGAATGTTATTTTTCATTGGTCAATCCTCAAAGTCCGCTGTATATGCAAGGTGTTTTTGATGAAGCTCAAATTCATACTAATTTAGCGCCTAATCCTACGCCCAACCCTGATCCATTCATTCAAAATTTAGAAGATGATGATATCGATGCTTTAGACTTTTCTGAAGGTTTGGCTACTTGTTCATTTCAGTATATTTCAGTTGATCATGAAGCCACCGGTCAAAACACTAATATTCCGGGTGTTGTATATGATCCGGGAGTTATTTATTTAATTGAAAATAATGGACTAACACCCAAAGTGATGCCTCCTGATCTTGGAATTTTACCGGGAACCGATATTAATGCTTTTGAGTTTGTCAGCTATCCCGATCCAACATTTCCGTTTAGCATTTCTAAATTGGCTTTATTATTTAGTGTAGATGATGACGACCCAAGTACTGCCGCTGATGAATCCGGCGGACTAAAAAGCAATATGTTGTATTTGTCTTTTATGAATGGCACCAGCTTTCCACTAGATTCCAATTTTATTTATGATGACAATATTGACGCCATTGCCACGTGGCATCGTTCTTTAGATGGTACAGCTTATACCGGCGTGATCAACAGTATATTTAACAACAATAGTGTCGAAGAATTTCAGGTTTATCCAAATCCGGCATACAACTATTTAAAAATTGCCGACTCTGATGAATCATTTTTTCAATCGAAAATTAGCTATTCAATTTATGATATAGCAGGTAAGATACTTATGCAAGGCACAATTCATTCCCAAGAGGAAGCCATTCATATCCAGCACTTGCCAATGGGTATGTATCAATTGGTCTTGGAAAATTCAACCACTAAACGACGTGCGGTATTTATTAAAAACTAGGTCAGATATAAATTTCGCCTTTCATATATAATATTGCTTGTCCTTTTATGAGCACTCGGTCTTTGTTCATTTCACACAATAGATAACCGCCTCTAGCAGAAACTTGGCGAGCCTCTAATTGCAGCTTATTCAATTTGGCTGCCCAATAAGGCGTTAGAGCAGTATGAGCTGAACCGGTTACCGGATCTTCATCAACACCCGAAACAGGGGCAAAAAATCGAGACACAAAATCGCAATCATTTCCTTTTGCAGTAACAATAACATTTTTCCCTAATTCATTTAAAATTCTAAAGTCGGGTTGTAAATCTTTTATTTGACTTTCATGCTCAAATACCACCATAAATTTTGTTTGGCTTTCATAAATTTCTTGGTAAGCTTCTCCCAAACCGGCTTTCATTTTTTCGCTATAAGGAATGGCTGTCATATAGGTGATAGGAAAATCCATGGAAAGTAAATCACCATCCTGCTCTACAAATAATGAACCACTCAACGTTTTAAAATGAATGCTTTTTGCCGAATACCCTAACTCGTTAAACAAAACATGAGCACTCGCTAATGTAGCATGTCCACATAATTCAATCTCAATAGTTGGCGTAAACCATCTTAGGTGATAATAATCTTCTTCTTTCACAAAATATGCCGTTTCTGAAAGATTGTTTTCTAAAGCAATGGCTTGTAGTGTGGTGTCGGGCAGCCATTCATTTAAAGGAATTATGGCCGCGGGATTGCCACCGAAAATGTGGTCTGTAAAAGCATCAACCTGATATATGTTCAATTTCATTTCATCCAATTTAAACTAAAACAATGTGGGTTGCAAAATCGCTCCCTCCAACTCTAATAATTTCTTTTTTCGTTCTATTCCACCGGCATATCCGGTAAGTTTCATGTTGCTTCCAACGACTCTGTGACAAGGAATAATGATAGCAATAGGATTGGCACCATTGGCACCACCAACATTTCTCGGATTGGCATTGCTGCCCAAACGATCAGCTAATTGTCCATAAGTAATGGTTTTGCCATACGGAATGGTTAATAATGTTTCCCAAACCTCTTTTTGAAAATCACTCCCTGCAGGTTGTAAGGGAATATCAAACGTTTTTAGATCGCCACTCAAGTAATCCAATATTTGATTGACCCAAAGAGAGTGATTAGGATGGTTTTCCAATGGAACATCATCAGAAACGAAAGAACAATGCGTCAGCAAGCCAAGTTGACTCTTCAATTCAATATTACCTAAAATTGTGTTAAAAACGGTTTTTTCAGAAATCATAGGAAATTATTGGCATATCAATTGCGTTATATTAAGCGAGAACGGACGTAGTAAACCTGTTCTTAAAAAGTTTAGGCTTTTTCATTTGGTTGGTTTTTGAAGAGGGCAGTTCGCAGGGACTGCCCTTTCTTTTTTGCCTGTAATTTTCAAAACAGAGATTTGTCTTGGTTCCTCACAAAATGATATATAAAGATAAAATTGAATGTTGAACTTCGAAAGTTATTCTCATTTTTTAAAACATAGAGGTTTAATATTTATATTTAAAGCTGATCAAAACAGTAATACTCAGTGCATACTCAACAAGATATGATTGAAGGCGTAAATAAAAATGTTGATCTTATAGCCGATTTGATTTCGGAAATATCTGAAGATCAATTGCGTCGAAGTGAAAACGGCAAATGGTCGGTCGCCGAAAATTTGGTGCATTTAAACAAAGCTGTGGCACCCATCAATATTGCATTGAGTTTGCCGAAAATCAGTTTTCTGGTTTTTGGCAAAGCGGATCTTCATCGTTCCTATGATGAAGTTGTAAATACTTATCAATTAAAATTAAAACAGGGTGCCGTCGCTTCATTACCTTATGTTCCTTCTAAACGATCAAAACAGATTGGCAAGGATAGATTGATTCAAGAGTTCAAGGAACATTATAGTGTATTAGTCACTAAATTAGTCAAATGGTCAGAAAGCGAACTGGACAGATATCGGTTGCCACATCCCATAATTGGCAAAATGACCATGAGAGAAATGTTGTTTTTTACGGTTTATCATATTAAACACCATTATATTACCATGCAAAAGCTATCCTAGTGGCAAAATGGAAGTGATTATTATAGATCATCAATGTACTATCAAATAGTGCTTACCATCATTAACGGGCAGTCAATACAACAAGATATCCGATTGGAGAGAAATACTAAAACTCTATACACTAAAGTACATAGGTTCTAAAAAAGTAGGAATAAGAATGAAATTCTTATATATCTTCAATTCTGCTAATCGCCTTGCTATGGGCAGTAAAAGCGTGGCCAGAAAATTCACGCAGCCTGACGCGAGGCTTTTGAAGCGTGGAGCGATTGAACCTGCCTGACGGCAAAGGCAGGTATTCTAGATTTTTGTTTCTTTTCATCATGGAAAAGAAAAATGTGTAGCAACTAAAAGTCTTGCACTAAAGTGCATAGTTTTTACTAACGATTGAGACCAACAAAATTGATTTATCAACTTTAGAAAGCGGTTTTTATTGGTTGATAATTAAGGATGGAGACACAATGATAACGATAAGAAAAGTGATAAAATTGTAACTTGCCAAAGTGAATAGTTACGAATTAAAACACCCGCCAATTTTTATTGGAGGAGTGCAAAGAGCCGGCACCACGCTGTTGGTGAAAATGTTGAGTAAGAATACGGCGGTGAGTTTTTTACCGCAGGAAACACATCTTTTTCCACTGCTTTGGAATACCTCAGGTCATCTAAAAGGTTTCCGATCTCCGGAAGAGTTGAGTAATTATTTAGGGCAAAATTTACCGGCCGTCAATTATGGTTGGGTGAATGCAAAGGGTTTTCTGACAAAGTTATGTGACGCCATAAAAGAGCAACAATTTCTTCCTGCAACAACTGAGGATCTTTTGGCTTTTATACTTAAACTTTGGGAGCAAGAACAACCATTGGATGTAATAGTAGGCGAGAAAACTCCGGCTCACGTATATTATGCACGCAAAAAACTCAAAGAGTTTCCAAAGTGTAAAATGGTGTTAATGTGCCGTGATCCAAGGGCTGCAGCACTTTCTGAGTTAATAAAGCTACAAAACAATACAAGAGTTGAAAGAGATTTCAGTGTATTCACTTTTATTGTAAGATGGGCCACTGCCGTAGCGGTTTCTAGACAATTGGCCAATAGGGATCAGGTCATTTTTATACGGTACGAAGATCTCATCATTGAACCGGAAGCCACCTTAAAAAAAGTCACTGAATTTTTAGGCATCGCCTATCATAAAGAAATGTTGGATGTCGGCGTTACGAACAGCTCGTTCCAAGATACCAAACAAAAGGGCATTTCATTTAATGAAGCCAATTTATCGCGTTGGGAAACAGAATTGCCAAGTGATTTAATTGCCTTGATCAATTATCACCTAAAAGAAGAAATGATCAATTTGGGTTATGCTATAAAAGAGAATGCTCATCCCAACATTAAACGAAGTCAATTATTGAAGCAAAGGATAAAATTGGCTGTTGCTAAACGAGTAGCACTTGTCGCTCCGGCTTTGTTCCATCATTTAAACAGAAATAAAAAGTATAGAAATTAGATTTGTTTTAATTAACCATTAATTCCCGCTGATAATCTAATCTCTATATCGAATTGCTTTTACTTCTGCCTATCTTTGAAAGATTAATTCAGCTACATGACTCAATCTTTTTTATCCCAACGTCCTCAAGAAGCTAAGAAACTGTATCCGTATCAGGAGGAAGCGATAAAGAAGATTCTCGCGGTTTTATTAGAAAGAGGAGATAACAGTAATATTTTGTTTCAGCTGCCCACGGGCGGAGGCAAAACCGTTATTTTTTCCGAGATCGTCAGAAGATTTATACATAAAACCAATCAAAAGGTATTAATCTTAACCCATAGAATTGAGTTACTCCGACAGACCTTAAGAGCATTAAATGAAACCGGTGTACCCAGCAGATTGGTAACCAGTGAAGTAAAGGAACTCGACAAGAACGAGGAAAATGTCTGTTACTTAGCTATGGTGGAAACGCTGAGTAATCGTCTGCAGGAAGATCATAAATTTATCGGAGACATAGATTTAGTGATTGTTGATGAAGCTCACTACAACTCATTCAAAAAGATCTTTAAATATTTTGAGAAGGCGACTATTTTAGGTGTAACCGCCACACCGTTGAGTTCTAACCTGAATTTGCCGTTGAATAGATTTTATCAGAAGGTGATCGTCGGGCAGTCGATTTCGTCTTTAATTGAATTAGGCTATTTGAGTGATGCCACTACATTAACCTACGATGTCGATCTTAAATCATTAAAGATCGGATTTGATGGGGATTACACGACCAGCTCGTTGGATCAATTTTATTCTAACTATGATATGCAGGATAAATTGTTGGCCGCTTATGCTGAAAAATCAAAAGGACTAAAAACGCTGATCTTCAATAGTAGTATTGCCACTTCTAAAATTGTAAAGGACCTGTTTACCAAAGCGGGCTATGAGATCAAACATTTAGACAGTACCAACAATAAAGTAGAGAGAAAGGCGACATTGGAATGGTTTAGAAAAAAGCCGGATGCTATTTTAACTTCGGTGGGTATTTTAACCACAGGATTTGATGAGCCAACCGTGGAATCCATCATTCTTAATAGAGCGACTCGTTCATTGACGTTGTATCATCAGATGATTGGCAGGGGCTCCAGAAGATTGCCGAATAAATCTCACTTTAACATAATTGATCTGGGCGACAACGCCAGAAGATTGGGTTTGTGGCAAGAATATATTGACTGGGCAGAGATCTTTGTTAATCCGTGGAAATACATCGAGTATTTGAACCATAAGGAACAAGAAATGAATGCCGTTCCTTTATACAGAATACCGGATGAAGTAAAAGATCAGTTTCCGAATACAGATTATGAAGATTTTGAATTCAATGTGATCGAACGATACGAAGACTGCATCACAAAAGGTCAATCTACCACTGGTGTGATCGATGAGTGCATGGAACATCATTTGAAGATTATTTTAGACAATGCCAATGACGATCTTTTTAGAGCCATTGAGTTGTTGCCATTATTGGATGATGAGATCAATTTCAGATTACAATTGTACACCAGCTGTATGTCAAAGACAACACCTAATTATTTCGCTTGGTTATACGAAGACTATATCAAAAAGCTGAAGTCTAAAATTAGGGTGAATACAAAGATTATTGAGTAATTCTTACCCGATCATTGCTTTTAATAGCCATCATTTTGATTCAACGACGGAAAGCTTTCCAAAAAGAAGGTTGGGAAAGGCCAAAATTCATCGGTAGCCGTATAGCCTAAACTGCCCAACACCTCAACATCTTTATCCAGTCGTTTCAGGTCAAACCATCTGTGTGCCCCTTCGAAGCAAAGTTCAGCACTTCTTTCTTTTAACAATACATCATCAACATTGCTGCTGTTCAATGTAATGTCATCCAATCCTGCTCGGTCTCTCAAGGCATTTAAGTAACCGGAAGCGGTAACAAAGTCAGGGGTAGCTTTTTTGGCTGCTGCTTCCGCTGCGATCAAATACAATTCCGATAATCGAACGAGATACAAAGGATCAGAATTAAATGAAATATCTTTGTATTTAAGAACGGTGGTTCCCGGTTCACTCAAAGCTACCGATTTTCTTAAGTCATCGGTTTCAAAATAGTCAACCGTTCTAGGCCGAACAACATTTTGACCTCCGGCGAAAGTTTGCAAAAACCAAACCGCTAACGATTCATCATCGCTGTTCTCTTTTAAATACCAGATGTTTTCTGAGCTATTAATCGAATAAATATTATCAATAAAAGGTTCTAAAGTAGAACCACTATTGTTGATCACCTCTTCAGCATACAACAAGGCATTTTCATAATCGCCATAGTATAAATAGAGTCTTGCCAGTAGTGCTTTGGCAACGTATTCATTAATTCTTCTGGCGCCGCTGTTCAGCGTATTTTTACTAATATTTTCAGCACCGAAGATTAAATCCGCCTCCATCTGGTCAAATAACTCTTGTGTAGTGGCATTGGTCACTAAACTATCCACTTGCGAATTATCTTCATTATTTAAAATGGGCACTTCGCCCCAAAAATTGGTCAAATAAAAATACAGCACACCTCTTATGGCTCTGGCCTCACCGAATAATCCGGCTTTAACATCATCGGTTAGCGTTACATCCGTAGTGGTATCCACATTATTCAGAAAAAAAGTAATTGAATTGTTGATGGTATAAAGATCGGTAAACATGGTTCTTAACAAGCTATTATCAGCAGTGATATCAAAATTGGAAGCTTCCTTCCAACTCACATTTTGACTGCCTGTATATTTCGCTTGATCAGAATAAAGCAATGGCATAAATAAGTAAACATCAGAAAATAATGTTTTTGATATCATGCTCGAATAAAGGGCTTGCAGATACGCATCGGCAGTTTGTGCATCGGTTATCGTATCTACCGTAGTCACCACCGAATCACTTTTTGTTCCGCAACTGTTCAAAAGAACTAAACTAAGCATCAACACACAAAACCAATCCAAACTTTTTCTAAACATTTTAAAGTTTTTTCATTTAAAATTTTCTCCTCTTTGATGAGGCTATCCCAACCAAACGGCAAGTTGGCGCAAATATAGGAATAAAGTACTTCTGAACATCTTTAACGATTTATTACCACCCATACTTGAACTTAATTAACGTTAAAAAACGTTCTTCGTTATCTGTTGACTAATAAAAATTACATCTTAATCACGCTGGCTTGTGTTCAGTTTGCGCATATCATGGATTCGATGATCATGATGCCACTGGGAAAAGTGTTTATGGATGAATTTGGCATTTCGCCTCAACAGTTTACATTCTTGGTGGGTGCCTATCCGTTAGGCGCATTCATTTCTAACATTTTAGGTGTTTTCTATTTGGATAAGTTCGACAGGAAAAAGGCTCTTTTAGTGATTTTTGGCGGCTTTTTATTGGGCACTTTTATCTGTGCCATGTCCACCAATTTCGTCATGTTAACCACCGTTAGATTTGTTACCGGCATTTTTGGTGGGTTAAATGGCGCTTTGGTATTGTCTATTGCCAGTGATTTGTTCAGTTATCGGGAAAGAGGAAAGGCGATGGGAGCGGTAATGACCGGTTTTTCTGCTGCGTCAGCATTAGGCTTACCGTTGGGTTTGTTGATCACGTATCAGTTGTCGTGGCATTATTCCTTTTACTTTATTGCTTCGTTTGGATTGCCGGTATTTCTTTTTGTTTTGATGAAGTTTCCACCAATCACCGGGCATTTAACAAAAGCCAAAGAGCGTTTTTTACCAATAGAAAGATTAGCCAATATCTTAAAAGACAAAAATCAGGTATATGGATTATTGTTTGGTGTTATTTTGATTTTTGGTCACTTTTTGGCGATACCTTTCATTGCGCCATACATGGAAATAAACATTGGTTTTTCGGAAACGGAACTTATATTGATGTATTTAATTGGAGGTAGTCTGACTGCATTTTCCTCTCCTTTCTTTGGTAAATTAGTAGATCGTCATGGTGCCATAAAAGTTTATTCAATCATATTGATCCTATCATTTATACCTACGATTTGGGTAACGCATATGGTTTCAAAATCGGTTTTTTGGGCACTTTTTGCTACCTCATTGTTTTTTGTTTTTGGCAGTGGAAGAATGATCGCTCCACAAGCCATGATATCGGCGGTGATTAGTGCAGAAACCAGAGGAAGCTTTATGAGTTTTAAAGCCGCTTTGCAACAACTGGCCATATTTTTAGCCACCATCTTAAGTGGTATGATCGTTAAAGAGTCCTCCACAAAACTACTTATTCACTATAGATATCTAGGTTACCTTTCTGTCGGCATTTTACTGTTGACTTTCCTGGTTGCCGGCAGATTGAAAGTGGCAGAAGGCAATGAGTAATGCATCATTTTCATGGTAAGACAAGTAAAACTCACATGTCTTTATTGATTCAGTAACTTACTAGAAAAGTTTTTACGCTAACTTTGATGTAATGTCTACCGAAAAAAGAAAAATAGAAGTTTTAATTATCAGCGATATTCATTTAGGCACTTACGGAGCCAATGCTAATGAATTAAACAACTATTTGAAGAGCATTGATCCGAATATAGTGATCATCAATGGCGATTGGTTGGATATATGGAATTTCAGTGGTAATTATTGGCCTCCGGAGCATACCGAAAATTTGTTTCTCATATTGGAGTTTATTAAACAAGGCAAGCCGGTATATTACCTGACAGGCAACCACGATGATGTTTTGCGAAAGTTTTCCGATTTTAAAATGGATACGTTTGAGCTCATTGATGAATTGGTGTTGGAATTAGATGGTAAAAGCCATTGGATTTTTCATGGCGATATTTTTGACTTATCTGTAGGTAGCAAAGCATTGTGGTTGGCCAAATTGGGTGGCAGAAGTTATGATTATTTGATTCGGTTCAACCGCTTTATCAATAACTTGTTGATCAGTGCCGGAAAAGAAAGAATTTCGCTCTCCAAAATGATCAAAGACAATGTAAAGAGGATCGTTAAGTCAAAGGTTTCCGATTTTGAAAAGATTGCCTGCGAACGCGGTATTGAACATGGATATGATTATGTGATCTGTGGCCACGTGCATAAACCACAAATAGAAAAAATCGTTACCGAGCAAGGGTCAATCATGTATCTCAATAGCGGTGATTGGGTAGAAAATTGTACGGCTTTGGAATACAATGAAGGTCAATGGAGCATCTTTTATTATTTCCATGATTTCCAATTCAAAGATGTTGTGACAGAAACGGAAGAAGAAACCACGCCATAATCCATGTTTCCGGCTGATCAGAATAGATAGCAGCAGCGAAAACTTTTCACGTTAATTATATTTAACTTTCAGGTTTATTGGCATTTAATTTGGTGTATTATTGTAAAATTATGGATAGAATTGAGTATTTATTCATCCATTATCATAGAAATAAAGAGTAAATGAGAAGATTTATTTTAGGAAGCCTGCTTTTATTATGGGTTGGCACGCATGGCCTACAAGCACAATCAGCACCCGATAAAATCAGCAGCTTTATCAAACTATTAGACAAGTATTACATTGATGAAGTAAATCAAGATTCCATCGTTGAAGAGGCGATCAAAGGAGTTTTAAAAGATCTGGATCCACACTCCAATTATCTGGATCATGATGCACTTCAAAAATCAAATGAACAATTAGGCGGCAATTTTGAAGGCGTAGGCATTCAGTTCAATATATTAAATGATACCATTTATGTGGTTCAAACTATTGCCGGCGGTCCATCCGAAAGTGTAGGCATTATTGGTGGAGATAAGATCGTTGAGATTGATGGAGAAAATGTGGCCGGAATTGGAATAGAAAATGAAGGCGTGATCAATAGATTACGCGGTGAGAAGGGCTCCAAAGTGGAGGTGAAAATTAAACGACATGGCGTAGAAGAATGGTTGGATTTTTTAATCACCAGAGATAAGATTCCATTATTTGCCGTAGATGCCGCGTATATGATTGACGATGAGATCGGATATGTAAGATTATCTCGTTTTTCTGCCACGGCTACCGAAGAGGTTCGGGCATCTATTATTGATCTGCAACAGCAAGGCATGAAAGATCTCATTCTCGACTTAACCGGTAACGGTGGCGGGTATTTAAATCAAGCCATCGATTTGGCGGATGAATTTTTAAGTGACGACAAACTGATTGTTTACACCGAAGGGAGAGCCTATCCCAAGCAAGAAGAGAATGCGAAAGTTAAAGGCGTTTTTGAAGACGGAAATTTAGTGATTATGATCGATCAAAACTCCGCTTCCGCCAGTGAAATTGTTTCGGGAGCTATCCAAGATTGGGACAGAGGTTTATTGGTCGGACGTAGATCATTTGGAAAGGGATTAGTGCAAAGAGCCTATTATCTGCCGGACAGAACAGCAGTGCGAATCACGATTGCCAAATATTTTACACCTAGCGGCAGATTTATTCAAAAGCCGTATGACGAAGGAAGAGAGGCATATTATAAAGACAATTTAGATCGATTTGAATCCGGAGAACTTTTGGGTTCCAGTCAGTATGAATTTCCCGATTCCATCAAGCATTATACCGTTGGGAAAAGAGTGGTTTACGGTGGTGGTGGCATCATGCCCGATATTTTTGTAGCCATCGATACTTCATTCAACTCAGAATATATAGCCAGATTGAGCAGAAGAGGCATCTTAAACCGTTTTACATTGGATTATGTGGATCATCACCGGGAAGAATTGGAGGCAAAATATACCAACGTGAAGGAATTTAAGTCCGGTTTTGAGGTGGATGAACCATTGTTGGAAGAATTATATGCTTATGCCAAAAACAATGAAGTAGAACCCAAAGAAGGGGAAGATTTCTCGAATAG
>JAGQYH010000129.1 GCA_020436175.1 Bacteroidota bacterium | reverse complement strand
CAAACATTATTTCTTCCTTTTTAAAGGGACTGTTTTTATCCACCCATTTAAGCAAATTATTAACCCCTTTAAAGGAGTTTTCAAATACCTCATAGTTTTGGTTGCTGTGAATGCGAGCATCAAACTTTTCTTTGCTCATGTCCAACCCAATTGTTTCTTTGATTTTCATAAATTTACATTTAAGATTAGAAAATTGGTTACGTTGACTAAAACCTTTAAAAGGTAATTCCTAAAATTCTATTTGGTCCTTTGTAACCTACTAGTGGGAAAGATGGGGACTAATACACTGATTAGATCATTAATCTAGTCTCTCGAAGAGTTCACCCCACCTTTTCCACATTTCAACAAAGAAAAAAAGAAGCAAAAAAAGAAAATAATAACAATGATGATTTACTTCTAAATTCTTTAGAATGTAAATCTAAAGGTCTCTCGCAGAGGACGTTGAGTGCAGAACAAGCTAAAAAATGACCATCGCAAACGAAGAATTAAACAATGCACTGTTCCAACTCATTCATGCAGATAGATTAATAGATTGGATAGCGGTGAACGAGTTAGTGACTCAAAGAGCAGATGTAAATGCCATCAATAAAGACGGCCATAATTTGTTGACTTATTTTTTAGATAAATTATGGATGAGTGGCATGGATTTGGTAATTAATGAAGGTGCGTTACAAGCAGAGGCAGAGTTCGACCGACAATTAGCCATCGTCAACCAATTGATAGATTTAGGTGTAAATGCCAGCCACATTGTAGATGACACTTCTTGTTTAGATTTATTGTTATACACTTACAATTACAAATTGATTGAACCATTGATTAAAGCCGGTGCCAACCCCAATCGAAAAAGTGAAGAGGATGGTTGTACTGTGATTGATGATATAGCGAGCGATATACATGTAACCCGAGATTATCCTGTTCAAATAGGGTATTTGGAAGCAATGTATCAGATTTTACTCAAATACGATGAGCAGAATCAATTAGGCGAATAAAAGGTGTTAAAGGCCTGATACAAAAGCAGAGCAGACCTTTAACTTCAGAGCCGATAATACACGGCATTGTAAAGATAGTATTTGAAAGATTATTGCAAGCTTGGCTAACGCCTTGTTGAACTTTTTCTTCCGGATTGTCATTATTTATATATTGTACAATGTAAATCATTGATTTACAATAAAATGTGAACAATATGGATGATAAAACCAAAAAGAAGATTGAAACGATGAATTCGGTATTGGTGAAAATGGCTGATATCCAAAATTCACAGCAGAGTTTAATTGAAAAGATTGCACGGGTAGAAGTTGACCTGTTCAATATCAATTCAAAAGATTTGGATGCTAAATTGGAACAAGTTATGGATCATTCGAACGATTCAATGGATATCATCAAAGAGGCCATCGAAGCATTCGAGATCAAAAGGAATGGTATTAGAAATGAGGCTTAGTGCCAACTTTTACATTTCTTTCCAGAAGCTGTAATGCTTTAAAAATTACATGAATCGGCTATCCTGCTTTAAATTGCGAGTCTTTGATCAAATTGAGATACAACACAGGCTATTGCTTACTTTAGGCAAGCGCTAACAAATGGACTTAACAATCCTGAGATAGAACAATTTGTACTCTCCTATCCATAGCTAAATGATCGTAATAGAATCTTCTTTTTACGCCAGAAGGGACATGCAATAAAGCCGATTGAACAACCATTTCAATCAAGTTGTAATTGGATTATCACGAATTGTTAGCTATTCGCATAATGAAGCCTATAATCTAAAGCTTACCTTTACAGCCAAAGAAAGCAAAAATTATGTCAATACTAGATAAGATCAAATCATTTTTTGGCGCTGGAAAATCCTCCGGAACTTCAAAATCCTCAAAATCGAGTTATGAGGGCGTTGTAAAGAAGTTCCACTACAAAAAGGGATTTGGATTCATTTCCTCACCGGATTTGGACAATCATGTCTTCGTGCATTTCAGCAACGCGGACTTCAAAATACAAGAAGGCAACAAAGTCAGTTTTAAGATTGAAGAGACAGAAAAAGGTCCCAGAGCAGTTGAAGTTAAATTTTTGGCCAAAGGAAGGCCTCCTCAACGCAAAAAAAGGAAACCGAACAAGAAATCAAGATAGGACAAAACTTGCTTGGTAGGCTTAACCACATTTACCAATTTTAAAGAAATTAGAATCAATTTCCGTGTATAAGAGAAATCGATGAATTAGAATCTATGATTCCATCTATTACGTTTCTTTCCAGTAGCCGTAATGTTCCAAAAATTCCACAAATCGACCATCCTGCTTCACTTCTGCTTTGAATTGCGGATCTTTGATCAAGTTGGGATACAACCATGGATTAGCGCAAATACTCTCCATACCGACCAACGTAACCGGGGCTTCTAATACTTGACGATAAATGGAATACACCCTTTCCGGCTCTACCATATCGGCAGTTTGTAAAAGCACCACTTTTTCTACCGCACCCCGAGGAAACTTATCATTTTTGATGACGTCAAAAACAACATCATCGAATTTCTTTCGGGCCGAAGCAGTATCTCCTTCCATGATATCTAACTTGGGCTCATAAACGGCTTTGTTGAAAATGCACATGGAATTTTCATCGATTGGGCGTGTAGAGGATTTTCTGACTTCTTCAATGATATCCAAGGCCAATGCATTATTATGGCTGTGTTCCAAAATTAACTTAGCATGGTTGGTTTCTTCATTCAATATCATCGGGCACGACCAATTGCCATGTCCTTTATGATGATTATCCCATTTGCCTTCCCAGGCTGCAGTATAATCCTTAAACTCTTCATTGAACATAGCGACAACCATTTCATTATCCTGGATCGATCGGCTGTCACATTGGTTGGTTCTTTCTACTGTTTTAACCGCATTTTCAAATGCTTCGTATGATTCTAGTCGACCATCCGCCAAGAATTGATAATATTTGGCCTGTACACCATAATGCGTTTTTTCCGGCTCCAATTCAAGCAGTCTTTCTAAAAACGGAACCATCTTCGCATATTCGCGATTCATTTCATAAGCCGTCGATAAGAAATAGGCCATCCTGCCATTTTCAGGATCAAGATGATAGGCACGCTCCATACTCAGCAATGATTTCTCCATTTGCCCCAATTGAAAGGCTAAAAAGCCATGTAAAAACAAGGCATCCGGGTCATCGGGTTGCAAATTCAAAGCTTTATCCAAACTCAATAGAGAGGCGACTTTATCTTTTTCTACTTCCAGTTGATATACAGCCTTAGCCTTATAATAAGACAAGCCATTCGGATTGAGTTTTTCCAACTATTCAAGCGCATTTATGGCTTTATTTTTGGCGATTTCCGCTTCTTCTTCTCTACCGTCAAAATCAATAACAGTGTAATAGCGATCACTTTGAGCTTCCGCCATTAGGGCTCAGGCATCGGCAAATTTCGGATCTTGTTCAACAGATAATGTTGCATATTTGATCACCTCCATCAGATTTTCATAAGGCACCCATGATTGATGGTAAATGTTTCTGGCCTTTAAAAAGTTATCGTAGGCTGCCATTACCACAGTTGGCGACGAATTCAAATGGTCGTTGTCTTCTTTAGATAACGTGGCCTGCATTTTATTGGCAATCTCTCTGGCAATGTCAGACTGTAATTCAAAAATGTTTTCCAGTTGGCGGTCATAACTGTCAGACCAGATCAATTGATTACTTTTAACATCGACGAGCTGAGTGGTGATTCTTACCTGATCTTGATTTCTTCTGACTGAGCCTTCCATGATGTAATTAGCGTCGAGCCGTTCTCCGATAACTTTTAGGTCGCCATCATAATTTTTGTATTTGTTCACGGATGTTTTACAAATGACCCGAACGGTTTTAAGCGCAGCCAATTTGTTCATAACATCTTCATGAACACCGGTGACAAAGAATTCATTTTCTTCGTCAGAACTGATATTTTGAAAGGGCAACACCGCAATGGTTTGGATGGTTGCTGTTCCATCTTTAAAGGGGATAGAAGTGATGTTAAACACCTTGTCAATTAAAAGCAAGACGACAGCCAATGTTAAACCGCCAATAATGATTCTGTTCTGTCGGCGGGAAGTTTGCTGACTTTGCGTCTTACTTTCGGGAAGGTTCTCTGTTCTTTTGATACCATCAGAAGTGATGTCAAATATAAAAGCGAAGATCAGCCAGAAAGGAAAACCGATAACTAACAAGATAAGGCATCCACGTAGAAAGCTATTGGAGAAACCTAAAATAGGGAATATGATCGCCGCGGCCTGAAGAAATACCCAAGCAATTACAATATAGTAGAGAGCGGCTTTAAAAACATGGCGTCTCTTTAGTTCAGCAAATAAATTGTTCAAGCGATCTTTTTTGTCAAATTGAAATATTGTCTAAGATAGGATTTAAAGATTGAATTACTATTCGATTCCATGATAATAGGGTGAAATACCGAAGTTAGTATAAGATTTGGTGTGAAACCACAAGAAGACTTCAAGGAGCTGATAACCATCGAATTATATTCAACATTGGTCGAAAATTGATGAAAAATTTTAAGAGTAACACTATACTTGTCAAATAGTAAATATAGAAGCCCACGGATTTTAAACCTTAAAATTTAAAGTTTAGAGAATCAGAATTGATTTGAATATCAACGATTTTTTCACGATTAAAAATAAACACAATGAGACGAACTAATATAATCATTATTGCTTTGTTTACTGTTTTAACAGTAAGCTGTGCAAATAAATCAAACAACGAAACTAAAAGTGAAACACCTACAGTAACCACTCCGCCTAAAAAAGACGATAAAAAGGTTAAATTTAAATTGGATGGTAAAAAAGGTGAATTGGAAATTGAAACCGACAAAGCGGATGTTGAGATAAAGTAATGGATGAATGAAATTGTTGTTTTTAACCAATCTATAGAAAAAAGAGCCAATAATATTATTGGCTCTTTTTTTTAAATCAATTCACACTAAAGGTAGCGGCATGTGTGATGTTTTGAGCGCGACCTCTTAATAATCGAATGGCTTTGTCTTTGATTTGACGTACACGTTCTCTGCTAACTCCAACTTTTACGGCAATATCTGATAGCGATGAAGGATGTTTTCGATTAATACCGTAGTACATCGCCAATACGGTGGCTTCTCTGTCCGGTAATTTGTTTAACAACCGATTGATATCTGTTTTTTGCGTTTCTATGATCGCCATTTGATGATCCGGCGCTTTCAGACTTTCGTCGACCAATACACTGGTTAAGCTGTTTGTGCTGTCTTCGGTTAGCGGTTGATCCAATGAGCGACATTTCTGATAGTTATCTAAGCATTTTTGTACCACTTTTCGACTTAGTTCTGTAGCTTCAACTAGTTCCTCAATGGTTGGTTCTCGTTCTTCAAATTGATTGATCTCATCCATCGCCTGACGAACTTTCGACATATTGGCGGTTACATTTAAGGGTAATCTTATTTTCCGACCTTTATCGCTGAGTGCTTGTAATATGGATTGTCTGATCCACCAAACCGCGTAGGAGATAAATTTGAAACCTCTTGAAATATCAAATCTTTGTGCGGCCTTAATCAATCCCATATTGCCTTCATTGATGAGATCACCCAAACCGAGCCCCATATTCTGATATTTTTTGGATACGGAAACCACAAATCTCAAATTATGATTGATAATTTTAGTGTAAGCCATCTCGCAACCATTTTTGTAGTCCATGAATAATTGAGCCTCTTCATCCGGAGACAAAACAGGATATTTTGAAACATCCAATAAATAACGCTCTACGGATCGCTGTTCTCTTGGTGTAATGGAATTGGAAATGACAAATGCTCGCATATATATTAATTTAAATGAATAAAATAAAGATGGTTGGAAATAGAGCGACTTCATGCTCTGAGTAGGAAATTATGACAATCTAAAAGACTACAATAATTTGATTTATGAAATTGACCATCTCTGAGTATACGGAAAATTATCCGCAATTCAAAACAAAACCTATTTCGACTTTATATGCAGCAATACATATATGGACAAGAAGATGGCTAAAAATTGAGGGATGCCCAGAATCAATTGAAAACTATCAATGTGAGCATTGGGCGATAACACAACGGCAGTTATTCCCGTCAATGGACCAATTATGGCGATCCATAATCCCAATGGTTTTCTAAAATAGACCAATATACCTGAGATTAAATACAACAGTACACCGGCTCCGGCGACAACATGTCTGCCTGTCCATTCATCAAATCCCAGTGTTTGCAGCCGCAGAGCATGTCCAAAAACCCCTGCACCAATCAACAGCCCAACGATAACTCCCCAAATAAGATCTAATGATTTAGCATTCGTCATAATAGAACAGCAGTTAGTTTTCCATAGCTTCAATGATCTCACCAATAGAAGACCGTTTGGTATAATCCGGATTGAATTGCACCCATTTGATCAGGCCGTTCTTACCGATCAGGTAAGTGGCGGGCACCGGTAAAATGCCGTCATCATTTCCATTGGCTTTGGCCGCTCTGGTTTGCACCGGACCTAAATATTTTGTAATAGTTAAATTATTGATGATATAGTCAACATTGTAAGCCTTCATGATCTTATAATCGATGTCGTGAATGATGGAAAATTTAGCGCCGGTTTTACTCACCATTTGAGCAATAGATTCGTTTTGTTCAGGCGTAACGGCAATCACCGTGGCATTTCTATCCAAGAGCAAGGGCAAACTGTCTTGTAAAGAACTTAAGTGCATTTTACAATAACTACACCAATTGCCGCGATAAAAGATCAACACGATATAATCGCTGCTTTCCAATATTTCTTTTGAAGAAATGGTGTCGCCTAAATGATCTACTGCTGTAAACTCAGGAGCAAAACTGTTGACGGGTAAAGCAATGTTATTAATCTGACTATGACTGTCAAGAAAGGTAAAGGCCGATAAGACAAAAAGTAATAGTAGTCGCATAATATAATAATCAATAAAACCGGAAATAAGTTTAAAAATACGAAAACTAATGATTGAGAGTTGATAATATCATGATCGGAACTATTTTAGAAATTACGGTCATATTATACGGCTTCTGCAATTTTTCTACTTACATTCAAGAAAACGTCTTAGGGTTTAGTTTC
>JAGQYH010000128.1 GCA_020436175.1 Bacteroidota bacterium | reverse complement strand
TAATGGTGATGCTTATTTAATTAACGGAGATTTATATGTTTGGAATGGTTCTACATGGGAAAATGTAGGCAATATACAAGGGCCACAAGGTCTTCAGGGAGAAGTCGGTCCACAAGGTCCTGCGGGACAAGATGGGCAAGATGGCATTAATGGAATAGACGGACAAGATGGAACAGGTGTTGCTATATTAGGGTCATTCAATAATCCATCAGAACTTCCTGCGTCAGGAAATAATGGTGATGCTTATTTAATCAACGGAGACTTATATGTTTGGAATAGTTCTACATGGGAAAATGTAGGCAATATACAAGGGCCACAAGGTCTTCAAGGAGAAGCCGGTCCTCAAGGTCCTGCGGGACAAGATGGCATTAATGGAATAGACGGACAAGATGGTGCTGTTGGTCCTCAAGGGCCACAAGGTATTCAAGGAGAGGTTGGGCCACAAGGTTTATTACCTGATGGCTCTGCAATTGGAAATACAACTTATTGGAATGGAACTTCCTGGGTGGTTAACGATAATAACATTTTCAATAATGGAAACTTTGTGGGTATAGGAACAAACGATCCAACAACTAGATTGGATATAAATGGTCAGATAAGAGTAAGAGGTGGTGCGCCAAGTTCAGGAAAGGTGCTTACTTCTGATGCTAACGGCTTGGCTACTTGGCAGGATATTCCTGCCGTCGAAACAGGTACGTTAAATCAAGCCTATAATGCAGGGGGATCGGGTGCTGGTAGAGAAATTATTGCTGATTCCGGAGCAGTTTTAATCAATGGCAATGATGGTATATTAGTGACAGGAACTTTAGGTGAAGGCAGAGACTTAGAAGATATTGGCTCTGGCACGAGTATGTTCTTTTATCCTAAGAAGGCTGCATTTAGAGCTGGTGAAGGCGGAATACAATGGAGCGATGAAAATATTGGAAACCACTCAGTTGGAATGGGTTATTCTACAGTGGCTAAAGGAAATTCTTCATTTGCTATGGGAGCCGGATCACAAGCTAATGCAGATTATTCTACTGCACTTGGAAATGCCCAAGCTAATGGCTATGCATCAGTAGCTATGGGGTTTTTAACTCAAAGCAATGGTATTGCAACAACAGCTTTTGGTAATCGTACGAAGGCAAATGGTTTTTCGGCAACTGCAATGGGATATGAAAACATCGCTAATGGAAATTCATCACTGGTAATTGGACGTTACAATGATACTATTGTTTCAACACAACCGGCAATTACCGATTTTACACCACTTTTCATTATCGGTAATGGAACAGGTGTTAATGCAAGAAGCAATGCCATGGTAGTACAGCAAGATGCCAAAGCCGGTGTTGCTACCTCATCTCCAAAAGCTCAATTACACATTGCGGGTAATGATGGTTTGCTAGTAACCGGAACATATGGACAAGGACAAGATTTAGATATAAGTGGAGCTGGTACCAGAATGTTCTTTTATCCAAAAAAGGCCGCCTTTAGAGCAGGTAATGTATTCAATAATAATTGGAATGTAGATAGTATAGGTAACTATAGCTTTGCCGTTGGTTTTAATACTAAAGCCATTGGGGAAACTGCCATTGCTATGGGTTATGGTAGCAGTGCAATGGGGACCGCCTCAACTGCAATGGGAGAAGATGCTAGAGCCCATGGAGATCATACTACTGCTATGGGTTTCCAAACTAAGGCGTTTGGAGAACATTCTACCGCACTGGGAAACACTACATACGCATTAGGCTATAATTCTACTTCAATGGGTTTCAGTACTGCGGCACTCGGATCACAATCTACCTCAATGGGCTATGTTACTCAGGCAAAAGGTTCTATGTCTGTGTCAATGGGGAATTACACTATGGCAAATGGATATGGCTCATTAGTGATTGGTACTTACAACGATACCATTGTGGCTCCACAAACTGCTTTGAATAACTCAACTCCATTATTTGTAATAGGCAACGGAACTTCATCAATTTTGAGAAAGAATGCGATGGTAGTGCAAGGAGATGCTAGAACGGGTATTGCAACATCTTCTCCACTCGCACAGTTGCATGTAGCAGGTAATGATGGCTTATTGGTTACTGGAACGCATGGAAGCGGTGAATCCGTCACTATTGCTGGCGCAGGCTCAAGGATGTTCTTCAATCCAAGAAAAAGTGCATTTAGAGTGGGTTATGTAGATGGCAATAACTGGAATGTAGATAGTATTGGAGATTATAGTACTGCAATGGGATGGAATGCTAAAGCACTAGGGGCACGCTCTTTTTCTGCTGGAGATAATACACTCGCCCAATCTTATGCTTCTGTAGCTATGGGCGCAAGTACAGAAGCTAGATTTACAGCCGCCACAGCATTCGGACGCTCAACAAAAGCGATGGGTAATAGTTCTACCGCTATGGGTAACAATACAATTTCAAATGCATCCTCTTCGCTTGCTGTTGGTTATTACAATGATCCAATTGTTACACAGCAAACTTCTTCTGTTCCAACAGCTACGTCTCCATTGTTTATTGTAGGGAATGGCACAAGCGATGCAGTAAGAACAAATGCACTTGTTGTAAGAAAAGATGCAAGAATGGGAGTTTCAACATCAAACCCATCAGCACAATTGCATGTTGCCGGAACGGATGGATTGTTAGTAACCGGCACTTATGGCAGTGGTGCGGGTATAGTGGATGGAGCAGCTACAAGAATGTATTTTAACCCTAAAACAGGGGCATTTAGAGCTGGTAGAACAACAAACGACAGTTGGGATGCTGCCAATGTCGGCAATTATAGCTTTGCTGCCGGATTAAACTCTAAAGCTAAATATGGAATATCTACGGCAATTGGTGCAGACGTAGAAGCTTTGTCGGCGTACGAAATTGCATTAGGAAGATACAATACTATCTACACTCCGGCGAATGCCAACGACTGGGATGGGGCGGATAGGCTATTGGTGATAGGTAACGGAACTTCTTCTGCTGCCAGAAGTGATGCCTTTTCTATACTGAAGAACGGACGAGTAGGTTTAAAAACTGCGACCCCGGAAACTGATTTACACATTGTACAATCCGGTACATTAACTGCCGGCATTCTACTTCAACAAGCATTAGATAAAAAGTGGAGATTATATGCTGCTACGTCAGTTGGGGGAACCAATATTTTGTATTACGAATTTAATGGAATCAACAAAGCGGGCATTAATGGTTCAAATGGCGACTATACTGCATTCTCAGACATTCGGTTGAAAAAGGATGTTACTCCATTACCTAGCTTACTAACGAAAGTAATGGCATTAAATCCGGTAACTTTTAGGTACAACGATAACCCGGATGATGCCCAAGTGACAACCGGTTTTATTGCTCAGGAGGTTCAGGCGATTTTTCCGGATTTGGTAAATGTAGATGGCGAAACGGGTTATCTAACATTAAGTAAATCTAATTTCGGGGTAGTAGCTATTAAAGCCATTCAAGAATTAAAGACAGCACTTGATACTAAATCAACAGAAGTAGATGAGTTGAAGAAAATGCTTCTTGAGCAACAAGAACAAATGCAAAAAATGATGGAGATAATTGAACAATTAGGTGAATAATAAAATGCAACAGTCAAGACTAAATATGCCATTTTGTAGCATTTTATTATTCCACTAAGCCCGCTTTCATTTTGTTGATCATCAAATGTTCGTAGATTTTTGGAACAAATCGTTTCAGAAGAAAAGATACTTTTCCAATGCCGGTAACCAACATCGTTTCTTTTTTTACGGTGGCGTTGTAGATCATGGAAGCCACTTCATCCGGACTGGCATTATTGCCCACTTTTAAATTTGTATTCTCAATGTCTTCTCCTTTTTTATAGAAATCATCTCTTAAGTTTGTGGCTACAAAACCCGGGCAGACTACAAGAACATGCACATCTTTTTCTTTTAATTCAGATCGAAGTGTTTCAAAGAATCCTAACACGGCATGCTTGCTGGCGGCATATCCTGTTCTTCCATACAGAGGAGCAAAACCTGCAACACTTGAAATGGCAACAAAACTTCCTTTGTTTTGTACAATATCATGATAGGCAGCTCTCGTACAGTACAAAGAACCATTAAAATTAATATCCATTACTTTTTTGATCTCATCATTGGTCGTGTTCTCAAACTTTTTAATATTGGTTACACCTGCATTATTGATCAAAACATCGATCGTTTTTCCTTTGGCATGAACCGATTTAAAAAATGCATTGACCTGATCCTCTTTACTGACATCGCAAATGCCCAAATGATGCTCTATTCCCATTGAAGTCAACTCTTGGGACAAGCCATCTAAATCTGTTTGATTAAGATCACAACCCGCAATAAAGGCACCTGCTTTTCCAAACTGCCGGCACAATGCTGCTCCCAAACCGCGCCCTGCACCGGTAACCAGAACGGTTTTATTTTTAAATCGACTCATATCAAACTGTTTTTTTCGGCATAATATAAAAAGGCTTCTTTGCTTGTTTTTTGCGGAAGATAACCCAATTCGTTTTTCAATTTTTGGTTGTCTAAAACCGGTCGGTACTGCAAGAATTTTACCTGCTCCGGACCATAACGTGAAAGTTTGAGAGGTTTGGCGATGGTTAAAGCCAATTTTATAATTCCCGGAGGAATTTCAACATATTTTTTACCGATAATTTCCGCAATTTCTTTCAATGTAATCACTCCATCTCCGGCTACATTGTAAATTCCGCTAATGTCTTCCAAAGTAGCTTTTACCAAAATGTTCAATAGATCTTTGTCCCAAATAATTACAAATGGTGTGTCATATCCTTTCAATCCCAACATGTTTTTCTTCTCAAATAAGTTGGTGATATCGTTTTTGGTATGATCGCCTAAAATCGTAGAAACCCGTAAGATCGTTTGCTTCAATTCGGGATGGGTAGATCGATATTCTGCCAGCATTTCTTCGATCACTCTCTTGTGCCACGCATAAGGAAATTCTTGGTTCCCCCTGATCGGATCGTCTTCTTTTAACCATTCCGCATTATCCGGATAATAACCATAGGCCGCACCGCTGGAGGTTACAATAATTTTGTTAACGGCAGTTTCAATGCAAGCTTCCAGTATTTTTTTGGTGCCGTTCACTTCTACATCGTAAATAAAATCCCGTGTCATGTTTTTGCCGGGCGAAACGATGGCAGCCAAATGAACAATAACATCAGGTCGTTCTTTATGGATCAATGCTTTTACATCGTCTGTTCTTAAATCGGCTTTTACAAATGAATAGTTGTCAAATGAAACTTTTGTGTCCATAATATCTGTCCCGATGATAGTCACATCCTCTTTGCTTAACTGCGTGATCAGCTGGGAACCGATGTATCCGGCGGCGCCGGTGATTAGTATTTTTTTCACTATGCTAATGGCTTAATTTTTTAATTTATACGGTTTGAATCGTGATCTTTCTGTGCGACCAATAAGTACTCAATAACAATCCGGCAATGATGTGCCATACGCCCCAAAAAGCAGCTATCAAAGCCATTCCACCCAAACCTTCAAAAAAGTTGAATACCAAAATCAACCCCAAACCTGAATTTTGAATACCGGTTTCAATGGATACAGCCCGTCTGTCATATTCTTTTAACCCCATGAGATAAGAAAAACCGTAACCGATTAAGAAACCCAATGCATTTAAACCGATAACCGAAAGCGAAACAACACCTTTCAAATGATAGAAATATTTTAGGTTGATCGCAATACCGAAAATGATAAAACCCCCAAAAAAAGTCAGAGAAAACACTCTCATGAATTTTTGCAGTTTGTAGGCAAATCTGGGGAAACGATTGGAAATATAAATGCCGGAAGTTAAAGGGATCAACATCAGAATCAGGATCATAAAGAACATTTCCAAAGGATCTAAGGAAACATCATTCATTAAGCTATCGGTACTGGCAATTTTTGAGCCCCAGAAAGCAATATTGAAAGGCGTCATAATGGTTGCTAATGCCGTAGAAAATGCCGACATGGCAATGGATAACGCTGCGTTTCCCTTGGCGTGTAAAGTCATGAAATTGGAGATGTTTCCTCCAGGGCAAGCTGCCACCAAAATAATTCCCAAAGCTACACTGGGCGGCGGTTGAATCAAAAGAATCACCAAAAAGGCCAATGCCGGAAAAAGTAAAAATTGACTCATTACACCCACTAAAAAAGGTTTAGGTGATTTAGCCAGCACTTTGAAATCGACTACTTTGATGTTTAGGGAAACGCCAAACACGATCAATCCTAAAATAATATTTAAGATATTTAAAGTGGTTGGATTGAATTGTAAACTTACTTCATCTAATGGTACCATATTGAACGTTCTGGAAACTCAGTTATCCTGATAGTCATGAAATGCCTAAATTAAGCAGATTCTAATTGATGTATATTTTTTTTCATGAAATTCAGGTAAGTGTCCTTGTGCACGTAATAGGCCATCCGATCAACATCCATATATTTATAGCCTCCTCTTAGATCGGGCATTTGAGTTTGAAATTTTTTGGTGAATTTTTCCGCCTTTGCCGGATTGATCTCTTTCATTTTGATATAATTTGCTACTAATTGAGCCTGTTTATTACGGCCTTCCCAGCCTAAACCGGTGGCTTCTATCATGCCCAATACAAACAAATTGGTATGGTGTGGTGTGAAAATATTAAGGTACAATTGAGGCGCTTTAGAGCCTTCCGGCCAATTCATATGCTTTTTATCAATGAAAGGATAATTTAATTTGTATCCGGTGGCCAAAAGTACCAAATCATATTCTTTGGCTGTGCCATCTTTAAAATAGACAGTTTTACCTTCAAATCGTTCCACATCTCTTTGAATAGTAATATCTCCGTGTCCTAAGTGATACAGAACCAAAGTGTTGACGATGGGGTGCGATTCATACAATTCATGATCCGGCTCAGGAAAACCTAATTTTTGCGGATCTACAACAAAAAAGGTGCGCAACAGCCACTTGTCAAATTTAGGTTTAATGGACTTTGGAATTTTGACGGCGCCACCGATAGTATCTGCAGGCTTGCCAAAGATGTATTTCGGCACAAAGTGATACCCTCTTCTTACACTAAGATCGGTACTTTTGGCGCGATGCACGGCATCCACCACAATATCACAGCCACTGTTTCCGGCACCTACCACCAAAACGCGTTTTCCTTCAAATATGGCCGGACTTTTATA
>JAGQYH010000127.1 GCA_020436175.1 Bacteroidota bacterium | reverse complement strand
AATCAAATTATTAATGGCGGTAGTGTTAAACGTGTAGATATTAAAGATTTGGCTGCCGGTGTTTACTTGGTAAGATTACAAACAGAAGAAGGTTATACTACTAAGAAATTAGTGGTGGAATAAACCATTCAAATTATAGTAAAAAATAAAGCGACTTGTCTGAACGGCAAGTCGCTTTTGTTTATAAAGAGCTTTTATTTATCACCAAATATGTGAGTCAAAGCTTTATCTTCGCCAACAAAAGAAAAATATTACGGATGAAAAGAGATACTACTGTTTTTAGTTACATCAATGATGAACTGCATAGACAACGAGTGGGCATTGAGCTGATTGCTTCGGAAAATTTTACCAGCAAGCAGGTAATGGAAGCGATGGGAAGTTGTTTGACGAACAAATATGCAGAAGGCTATCCGGGAAAAAGATATTATGGTGGATGTGAAGTAGTAGATAGAGTAGAACAACTGGCTATTGATAGATTGAAACAACTTTTTAATGCCGAATATGCCAATGTTCAACCACATTCCGGAGCGCAGGCAAATGCCGCAGTATTTTTAGCTTGTTTAGAGCCGGGTGATTGTATTTTAGGATTTGATCTTTCTCATGGAGGTCACTTATCTCATGGTTCACCGGTAAATTATTCAGGTTTGGTTTATAATCCTGTATTTTATGGGGTTGAGGAAGCTACAGGTTTGATTGATATGGATAAGGTGGGAGCGTTGGCCAAACAACATCAACCGAAATTAATTATATGTGGTGCGTCTGCGTATCCTAGAGATTGGGATTATAAAAGATTTAGATCAATCGCTGATCAGGTAGGTGCCATTTTAATGGCAGATATAGCACATCCCGCCGGATTGATCGCCAAGGGGAAACTAAATGATCCAATGCCACATTGCCATATTGTAACTTCAACTACCCATAAAACTCTTCGTGGTCCGAGAGGAGGAATTATTATGATGGGAAAGGATTTCGACAATCCATGGGGCAAAACTACCCCAAAAGGAGAAGTAAGACCCATGAGTAGTATCCTTAACTCCGGTGTCTTTCCCGGAATGCAAGGCGGTCCGTTGGAGCATGTGATTGCTGCCAAGGCAGTAGCTTTCGGTGAGGCATTGACAGATGAGTTTGGGAAGTATGCTGAACAAGTAATTAAGAATGCCAACGTAATGGCCGATGAGTTTGTTAACAGAGGATATCATTTAACTTCAGGCGGTACGGACAATCATCTAATGTTGATTGATTTGAGAAACAAGAATATTTCCGGTAAAAAGGCGGAAGCGCTGTTAGGAGAGGCAGATATCACTGTAAACAAAAATATGGTGCCTTTCGATGATCGCTCTCCGTTTATCACTTCAGGTATCAGAATTGGTACCGCTGCAGTCACCACAAGAGGAATGATTGAAGAAGATATGCTTCAAATCGTTGATTGGATAGACAAGATTTTAATGAATGAAGACGACGATAAGTTGAGAGACAGGATTAGAAAGCAAGTGAACGAGAAAATGGATAAGTTTCCATTGTACTAAGTAAACCTATAAACTAAAGCTCTCTCCGCAACTGCAGGTTCTATTGGCATTAGGATTGTTGAAGTAGAATCCTTTTCCCTCTAAGCCATCGGAAAAATCTAAAGTGGTGCCGATTAGATACAACATACTTTTGGCATCAGTAACCAGTTTCATTCCTTTGTCTTCAAAAACTTCGTCACCTGTTTTGATAGCATCATCAAACGACATATCATAACTCAATCCTGAACATCCACCACTGGTAACGGATACACGCACAAAATGATCTGCGCTTAAACCATCTTTTTCAATGATTTTTTCTACTCTTTCTTTAGCTTTCTCACTTATAAAAATCATGTTGTAATTTCTAATCTTCCTATTTTAAACAAAGGTATAAACTTTAGAGTTCAACGACGCATTAAGATTTTTGTTTCGAAATCCGTATGACAGTCAAACAAACTAGATTACCTTTCTTACAGAATTAACTTTTTCTATCACTAAATCAATGGCTTGTTCGATATCTTCTTTAGAAGTAAATTTTCCAAGGCTGAACCTCAAAGAAGATTGTGCATCCGAGGCACTTAAACCCATTGCAGTTAAAACATGAGATGGTGTTTGATCTTCTGAAGTGCAAGCAGAACCGGTAGAAATGGCCAGTTTTGATTTAGTGGCATTGATAATCTGTTCAGATGAAATACCTTTGAAGCAAATGTTACTGACATTGTATAAACGATTACCTTTTTGTCCATTGATCATTACATTCGGCAATAAACTAAAAGACGATTCTAAATGATCCCTTAATTGTCTAATATGAGTTTCATTAGTTGACATTTCATTTTCAGCCAATGCACAAGCACTTCCCAAGCCTACAATTCCGGGAACATTTAATGTCCCTGATCGCAATCCTCTTTGGTGTCCGCCACCTTCAATGAGTGGAGATATAATCACTCTGGGCTTTTTTCTCCTTATAAATAAACAGCCTACTCCTTTAGGACCATAAATTTTATGAGCACTAAAAGCCAATAGGTCAATTCGACATTCTTCCAAATCAATCGGCAGTTTTCCGACGGCCTGAGTAGCATCACTCATAAAAATACTGTTGTTGGTATGAACGATTTCAGCAATTTCATTAATGGGATGAACAACACCGGTTTCATTATTGGCAGACATAATTGAAACCAATATGGTTTGGTCTGAAATTTCCTTTTTAAGTTGTTCCAGATCAATATTGCCGTTGTCATCAACATCCAAATAGGTAACCCTGCCACCTCTTTTTTCAATAGATGCACAAACATCCAGCACAGCTTTATGTTCTGTTTTGCAAGTAATAATATGATTCCCCTTTCGCCTATAGATATCAAATACTCCTTTAATGGCCATGTTGATCGATTCCGTAGCGCCTGAAGTGAAAACGATCTCTTTCGGATCGGCGTGGAGCAATGAACAGATTTGTTCCGTAGCTGTTTCTATTCCGTTTTTAGCTAACCAACCGGCTTGATGGGTAATACTGGATGCATTGCCAAACTTATCTTTAAGGTAGGGAAGCATGTCGTCTAAAACCTGACTGTCAATAGGTGTGGTCGCATTATAATCTAAATAGATCATTAAGTATAAAGTAGTTAATCGAGTTGAAAGTTACTCATTAATTTTTTTCTTACTCAATGGTGTTAAGGTAAAAATATATGGTACAGAATTTTACGTATTCCATATTGAATCAATAATAACTTATCTTTCAAAAAAAATTGGCGTGAAAAATATTGATCATATCGGAGTGGCGGTTAAGGATTTGGAAGCTTCAGAATTATTGTTTAAGAATTTTTTTGGTATTGAACCATTTCACAGAGAAGAAGTAGCCTCACAACATTTGAAAGTTTCCTTTTTTGAATTAGGGAATACAAAAGTAGAATTGCTGTTTCCAACTTCAGAGAAAAGTGCTGTTTCAAAATATTTATTGACCAAGGGAGAAGGGATGCATCATGTTGCTTTTTTGGTAGAGGATATTTTTGCTGAAATAGAAAGATTGAAGGAAGAAGGATTTAAGCCACTTTCTGAAGAACCGATAAGTGGGGCATTGAATAAACTGGTTATCTTCTTTCATCCTAAAACAACTAATGGTGTGCTAATCGAATTGTGTCAAAAAATAAAAGACTAAATAGAAAGGCTATCTAACCAAATTGCTTGATTAGTTTGACTTTGCTTATAGTAGAACTGCATAATTAGGATCTCTTATTCTTGAACAGAAAAGCATTGTTGGTAACAAACAATAAGTGCCATATAAGTAGTACTCTCATAAGTGTTTTTACAAAATGAAAAAAATCCACTAAGAGATATACCTAAATATTGCACAGTTTTTATTTTGGGCTTGTGCTTTTCATTTATAGATAATAACTTTAAATCATCCTTAAAGAAGGAGTAATAAAAACCCTAAACACTCTATTACAATTTCAAGAAAAGGTATATAAATAAGTATTTGGAATTTTAGACCATTAGCGAGCGATGGAATAAAATGAGGTAGGAAAACTACGTCATTCTTAAAGAGACGGGAAAAGAAATTTATCGCTAAAGGGTTTTTAAGGGGCTGTCGTATATGGCTATATGACGGCCCTTCTTTATTAGGTAATTGCATTTTACTTGACAAAATGATGTATATAGTATATGTTTAATAGGATTTGTCGATCTAAATTTTCTTCCAGGAACCCCGGTGTCCGATTTTTATCAAAGTGAAAAGTAGTATAAACTAAAATGGATATTTTTTCCATTGCTAGCTTGGAAACATTGTTTCCTAAAAGTTCATTTTATGCAGAAATGGTGGGTAGACCCATCTTAAATATTTAAACACTTAAATCTACGATATGAAGATCAAGATTTTTTCGATAGTAGCAATGACTTTGTTCTGTTCTATAAGTACACTGGAAATGTGGGCACAAAACAACCATTCAGCCCCCAAAGCCATCCTTTCGTTTGTTAATGCATCAGAAGATGATGCGGTGGAAAATTTAGGAAGTGGGGAAACCAGCATTACCAATACTGATTTAGGTTTGAGATCTTCCGATGAAAATGATCAGTTGATAGGTATTCGTTTTACCAATCTCAATATACCACAAGGGGCAATTGTATCATCAGCCCGTTTAGTATATAATGTTGATCAATTGAAAGACGGATGGAATGAATTAGAGATTTATGCTGAAAATGTTGATCATGCTTCACCATTTGAATCTGCTTTAGGAAATATCTCGAATAGAGCTAAAACACAAACTGCGATCAAATTGGGGAACAATACACAATGGATTAATATTAACGGTTCTATTACTTCTCCAAATATTGCTCCGGTAATACAAGAAATAGTAAACCAACCAGGATGGGTAGAAATGAATGCCATTGCACTTATGATAAAAGGTACAGGTGGCAATACCGCCATTGCTTATGATGGTAATCCTGATCTGCCGCCTATGTTAATTGTGAATTATATGGAAAGCAAAAATACCTTTACGAATGTCTTCCTTATAACCAATGACAATGTCGTTGCTCCTAACAACATCGTCCCGCAATAGAGAAGCATTTTTAAAATAGGATGTGGTTTTATTTTAGTTAGAAAAAAATATTACACAGACTTGCGCTTTATATCTATTGAAAGTATATTTAAGCATCATTAAGCTCCTATTAGTGATTTGGAAGTCATTAGACGACCTAAAATTTTACGAAACATAAGATTTATTGTAAGGCAGTTTCAGATTTTTTTATTCTGAATAGTGCAATGCTAAGCATTAAAAGTTATCCCGAAACACATAAAAACCTTGTTTGTTTTTAAGTTGTTAAACTTTAATATGGGATACATTAATAGAGTTATTGTTTGCATTGTACTGTTAAACTTATTTGGGACAAAAGTCCAAGCTCAAAATAGCAATAAGCATACAATTGTAGCGATGGTTAACTCATCTTCAGACGATGCTGAAGAAAGATTAAATACAGGAAGGGTAAATTTATCAAGTCCGGATATTGAGTTAAGCTCAGATAATGGTAAGAATCAGATCATTGGTCTTAGGTTTAACGAGCTCAATATTCCCAATCGGGCAATTATAGTTTCAGCAGAATTAATCTTAAAACCGAACGCATCCAATAGTGATTGGACAAGCCTTATTATTTGTGCAGAAGATGCAAGCAATGCTGCACCTTTTGAAGAGACACTATATAACATTTCCGGAAGATTACAAACATTGGCTGCCGTTAATTGGAGCAGTCTGTCGCCTTGGTCCAGTATAGATGACAGTTACTCATCTCCGGATATTTCTAAAGTTATTCAAGAAGTTGTAAATAAAGATGAGTGGAAATCAAACAACTCATTGGCATTGATTGTAGAAGGATCAGGACAACGGACAGCTGAATCATTTGATGGAAGTCCGAATAACTCTCCAACATTGGTAATTGAATACATAATCAATGAAGAATTTTATACGGATAGTAAGAATAATATGATAGATGAAATGGGGAATGTACAGCCGTCTTCGCTATCTGCAAATAGTAAAAATGAACAATAAAAAGGAATGGGGTAAAAAATGAAGTTGGGCTTTGAAAAAGGAGTCAGTTTTATTTCAAACACCCGTTAAAAGGTAAATAATGATTAGGGGTTTTTTGGGGACTGCCTATGAAAAGTGCTTCAAAAGCATTCGGATTGGGCAGTCTCTTTTTAAAGATAACAATCATTCCATAAAAAAATAGAAATAAATGGGAAATGGGATGTCTATTTTAAGCAGACCAATATTCCCGTAAACCATAAATCAGAGAGAGGGGTTTTTTAGGAGAGTGTTTTTGACAGGCAATAGCCTCAAAAAAGCACTCTTTTTTTATAGGTATATTGACATTTTGGTTTACATATACTATATTTAATTAATTCATGAATCAACCGATTTATGATGTTCTAATACCAGGAGAACAAGAGTAATTTTCAAAAGAGGCATTTACGGTAAAACACTGGACTGAATGGTATCCATTTCAGCCAAGGCATTTACTCGTATGATTGCCCTGAAACATATCTCCCCTAGAATTATTAATCATAAAATTACTCGTATGAAAGCGGTATTTATTTTTATTTTAGGGATGTTGATCGCAATTTTTCTCCTTTTACCAAACAATGGTAATTCATCTACGTCCAAAGATGTATATAAAGATCCTTTAGAAATAGGACAAACCACCTATAAAAAGGACTTGACGCAATTTGATAAAATGATTATAAGTATGGCCAAGTCATTGATCAATACAGATCAAATGGACAGCGATTTTGAGTTTACATCTGAAGCCAGATCTACTCACCATTCTACTTATTGAAGTTTATTCACCATTAAATTCTTGGTCATGGATTATTTACCGGAGCACATTCAACAATTTTTTCTAATAAAAAACAAGCAATACGTGGTTTTGTATTTTAGAAAGATTAGACGTGGCTGGCTGTCATTTAAAAGATCGGCTAACATTTTAATACATGAGATTTTTGATATCCGTTAATATCAAGAAATAATTTATGTATCTCACCTTTAAATTTGATCAATATGTAGAACAATACAATTTAGCAATACGGTTGTTTTAATCTCATTACTCCAATTTTTCTTGTTTTGTTAACTATTTTTATGATGATGAGAAGAGCAAACTATCCAACAGTAACAACCGTTAAAAAGCATTA
>JAGQYH010000126.1 GCA_020436175.1 Bacteroidota bacterium | reverse complement strand
CAAGTAAAAGTATAATCCGGTGTTCCTCCGGTGGCGGTGGCAGTAATATCAACGCCTTCTTCCTCTGAACATTTTACCACATCGTCACTTGTAGTTACTGTAGGTTTAGCATGAACTGTCTTGGTTACAATGTTGGAGTAATTACTTCCACAACAATCTGTTGCTTTTCTTCTATATTGTGTTGTTACAGTTATAAATGAAGGATCATAGGATATTCCGGTTGCTCCCGAAATAGCGTTCCAATTGCCTGATGTACCTTCTCTTTTTTCCCATTGATAAGCTACTCCGCTAGAAACACCGCATTCAAAGTTGTTTTCAAATTCAGCCGACAAGAGTACAATTGACCCAAATTGGTCACCTGTGACTATTGGTGAAGAGCAAGAAGTGTGTATTTCAATGTATTGCAATTCATTGCCTCCTTGTTGGTCATAAATAGTAATCTCAATA
Source organism: Bacteroidota bacterium (assembly GCA_020436175.1). GTDB lineage: Bacteria > Bacteroidota > Bacteroidia > Chitinophagales > JADIYW01 > JAGQYH01. Next base: position 6,750 of record JAGQYH010000126.1, on the reverse strand, counting down.
GGGTTTCTCAATCTTGATCCACCATTTGAAACGATGAAAGTTCCATTCAGATTTACGGTACCAGAAAATTGATTGTCATTTACAGAAATGTATACACTTGGATCACCTAGCGCATCACCGTTACAGTCCCATTTACCGCCTATGTTTCCTTGATGGTTATTGGATTCAGCACAACTTTCCCCATTGTACAACAATAAGAATTGCGTTGGTTTATCACCTGATCCACAGCATGATTCTACTACTAATGGACAATTGGTACTGGTGGCTTCGGTTACATTTTCTATTAATTCAGGATCGTAAGGACCGCATTTTTCTTCGTCGCTTTCAATAGTTCCGCCATCTTCGACTCCATTGTTAACAGTTACAGTAATTTGGTCGGATGCTACACAATCATCGCCGTCAACCACTGTTACCGTGTAGGTGGTAGTAATGGTTGGTGATACAGTCTTAGTTTGTCCGGTACCTAATCCATTATCCCAGGTATATGTTAATGGAGGAGTTCCATTTGTTGCCGTGGCTGTTAAAGTAGTGCTTTCACCTGAGCAAATAGACTCATCAATTCCTGCATTGACATTTAGATTACAACCGGTTTGGCATTCCCATTTTACCATTTTTTGCAACCAAGAGGAAGATGATTTATAAAAAGTCATAAAATTCTCTGAACCATCTGGTGAAGTTATGGCGGCTGTGGCTGCTTGAGCGATCGAGTTATTAGAACCTCCGGTACCAGTGATATACCAGATTGCAGAAGCTACATTTGAAGCATTATAGCTGTAATTGCAAATGATCCAATTGATTCGTGCAGCCATTAGTGCCGTAATACCTATTTCTAAGTATCCAACAGATTCAAAACTATATTGTGAAAATTGACCTGGAGTTGATAGATCACCATCAATACAATGCCATTGTGCATTTTCAGAAATGTTACAATTATTATCAAGATAAAAACCACAAGGTCTATAACTTTCGTTGGCCGTATAATAATAGCCAACTTCTAGATTAGAAAATGAGCGGCTATTCCCTTTGCAGTCGGTAAATGATTTGGAGCAATAAGTTCTGTAATTAGATTCATTAAAAATAGGATCACTACTTTTCAGCTTTAAACTGCAGCTATATCTTGATGACGCCTTAAGATCAGTTTCTCTAATCACTTGAAAACCTAAATAATCTCCATTGTTAGCATTTACTATTGTAATTTTACCATCAACTGATGAAAGTCCCTCAATTACTTGAAAGTTATCTTTTTCATGCAACTCATATATAACTGTATAGAGAGATCTTTGAGTATTATCATCGGAAACAAAAATATTAATAGCCCCGTCAAATGCGTGATAAAATGTTTCGTTTATAACTTCAACTGAATGAATAACAACTGATTGATCTATCTGTTTGATATTATCAATTTTTTCAACAATGGTTTGACCATATAAAGGAATATGGGTTATAGATAATAATGCAATTATGAAAATTTGCCAATGCAACTTGGTAATAGGTCTAGTAGCTCTCATTTGATATATCAATTAATTTATGATCTCGTTCATTAAAAACTTGCAACATTCCGGATATTGCTCAATTTTTGCCGCTTATCTTACAGAAAATATGATTGAAAAATGAATTGATGGAATACCTCAAAACTTTTTCATATTGTTTTTCTGGTCAAATAACTAATAGGTGAGCTACATTCATTACAATGAATTTCTCACGTAAAACGCGCATTCAGGGGGATTTTGATAAAGGGGTTGGGCAATTAAAGTTTCAAAAATCAATCATTTATCCTAGTCTAAACCTTTGAGAAGGCAGTAAATAAATGAGTTCAACTCACTCTTGCATTTCAAATCTACTAAAAATATATTCAATCTTATTATAATTTAATTGGAATTATTTGCCTATTTATTCATTTAACATCTGAGGCGTGGCTCATTGATTGCCCCTTTAAATAATTGCAATATCATTGTACGTGTTATTATTTTATGTCATGTAATGTTAAGGTATGAACGAATATAGTTTTACTAAAAATTTCAAAATTTACTTGAAAGAAATGTAATACTTGATTCCCATTGTTGATTGCCAATTCTGAGATTATTATATAATTATGTAACCATTGATATTGGTTCTTTATCACAAACTCATCCAAATAATAATGGTGAAATCTGATGGTTGAACCACGGATTACTATAATCCGTAATTTATTTTCTCAGTAGGAGTTTATTAGTTGGCGCTTAGTGAACTTATACATGAGCTTTCTGTTGTACATTTGCAAAGACCAAAAATTGAGAATGAAAAACAATGTTTTAGCATTTACCATTATACTTTACTTTATTTTGTTTCCATGCTTCGGACAAGATCAATATTCCATATCAGGCACAGTTGTAGATGAATCTGAATCTTTCATTCCTTATGCAGCTATTGCACTCCATTCCACCAACGATTCGGTTTTACTATCAGGTACAACTTCCGATTTAGATGGTTTCTTCGAGTTAAAAGTCAATCCAGGCACTTACTTTCTTAAAATCTCTTTTTTGTCTTATGAGGATGAGTTTATCAATGTTGAAATTAAAGATCAGTCATTGGCATTGGGAAGAATCATACTTGAGGTATCCAGCACATCTTTAGAGGAAGTATGGGTGCAAGGAGAGAAAAGCCAAATGGAATTACGGCTGGATAAAAAAGTTTTTAATATTGGAAAAGATTTGAGTACTGCCGGAAGCAATGCTGCAGATATATTAGATAAAGTGCCATCTGTAAATGTCGATTTGGAAGGAAATATAACGCTTCGGGGCAGCGGTAATGTAAGGATTTTAGTGAACGGAAAACCCTCCGGTTTGGTCAACAGCGGCGATCCTCAATCTCTAAGACAATTACAAGGCAACTTGATACAAAGTGTGGAGGTAATCACCAATCCATCCGCTAAATATGATGCAGAAGGGGAAGTCGGAATTATTAACATTGTTTTGAAAGAGCAAGTAAAAAAAAAGGGGTAAACGGCTCATTTGATTTTACAACAGGCTATCCACACGACCATAGCGCTGCGGCCAATCTCAATTTTAGAAGCGAAAACGTGAATTTCTTTATCAGCGAAGGTATTAGTTATCGCAAAAGTCCGGGTGGAGGAACTTCCTTACAATCCTATTTTTTACCGGATACTACTTATGCGTTTGAAAGAGAATACGATCAATCAAGAAGCGACTTGTCCAACAATTTTAGGCTAGGAGCTGATTTTTTTGTTACGTCTAAGGATATCTTAACCCTGTCAGGCTTGTATCAGTATTCTACAGGCAAAAATCTTTCCACGACTACCTATAGAGATATTAATGAAATGAATCAGGTTATTAATACGGTAGAACGGTATCAAGATGAGTATGAGAACGAGCATGAAGTGGAGTTCGATTTGAATTACAAAAAGGAGTTTGCAAAGAAAGGTCAGGAATTCTCTATTGATATCAAGTTTAACTTAAGTCAGGATAGGGAAGAGGCAGATTATGATGAAGATGATCTTTCTACCGGAACGGAAATTGATGTTCGACAGCGTTCAGACAATTTGGAATACCAGAAAATGTGGCTGTTTCAAACGGATTATGCACATCCTTTCGGAAAAAAGGGTGTTGTAGAAACGGGATTCAAAGCCACCTTAAGAAATTTTGACAATGATTTTTTAGTGGAAGAAGAAGTTTCTGATGAAGTTTGGGAAGCGCTTGATCGATTTGATAATCAGTTTAAATATCTGGAGAACATCTACGCATTATATTTCTTAGCCGGTGAGCAATGGGGCAATTTTTCTGCCAAAGCCGGTTTGAGGATGGAATATTCCGATATATCTACAAAATTGGTGAAGACCAATGAGAACAATCCCAGAAACTATATAGATTTCTTTCCAAGTGCCTTTTTAGGGTACAAGATCAAGGAAAAAAACACCTTGCAATTAAGCTATAGCAGAAGATTGAGTAGACCCGGTTTTTGGTCATTGTTGCCATTTTTTCAATATGCTGATACCAGAAATTACTTTTCCGGGAATCCAAATCTCAATCCGGAATATACGCATTCAATGGAGTTGGGCTATCAGCGATATTTGAAGAACGGTACCTTTTTAGGAAGTATTTATTATCGCTATAAAACGGGTATCATCGAACGAATAACGTTCTTGGAAGAAGATGGCATTACCAGAAGTTTTCCTATCAATTTATCGGATGGACATGATTATGGTTTTGAAATTTCTCTAAACTATGACTTCTTCGATTGGTGGACGGCCACCGGCAACATGAATGCCTATCGATCGGTAAAATCAGGCGTTTTTGAAGGTGTGGATTATGGTAGTGATACTTATGCCATGAATTTTCAAATTAGTACAAAGTTTACCGTTGCGAAAATTTTGGATCTTCAACCTTCTTTCAATTACAGAAGCAAAGAACAAACAGCACAAGGCATCAGAAAAGCTTCTTATGCTCTTGATTTTGGAGCAGGAGTAGAAGTATTAAAAGGCAAAGGGAAACTTACATTAAGTGTTACGGATATTTTCAATACGCGACGCAGAAGATGGATCTCCGAAACGGATGAGTTCAGAATTGAAGGCGATTTTCGATTCAGACAATCTAGACAGGTAAAATTGACTTTCAACTATATATTGGATAAGAAGAAGTAATGTTAACATTATTTGCAACATCATTGCGCTAGACTTGTTCTATATTTACCGTCGAGCATGAGAGTATTAATCTTCATATTTTCAATTTTCATTTTTGTATTAACCGTCATTCCTTGTGCTGATGTAAATGCATGTGATGCTATTTCAGAGTCGGAATGGTCACACAATCACGATCATTCTGACGATGAACATGATGATTGTACTCCTTTTTGTACATGCCAATGTTGCGGTATTTCTGTGACGCTTTTGAGTGTTCATCTTCAGCAAAAAACCATTAGTAAGCCGATTTCCGCTTATAATTTTCATTATGCTTTCCATTATTCCAATGAATATTTGGAGAGTTTATGGCATCCGCCGGTTCGGAGTTAATCTATTCTTCATGGGATATCTCTGTCCCTACACTAACACTATTTGAAATTTAAATTTTAATATTATTTTATGTTTAACAATATTATTGCTTATTCCATTAAGAATAAGTTTGTAGTGGGAATGGTAGTCGTAGCCCTGATCATTTGGGGCGCCTTTTCTATCCGACAGTTGCCTATAGATGCGGTGCCGGATATCACCAATAATCAAGTTTTGGTGATTACCACTTCGCCTTCGCTGGCCACCCAAGAAATTGAACAATTTATCACCACACCCATTGAAATTGCGCTTCAAAATCTTCAGGATGTAGTAGAGATCAGATCTGTATCGCGATTTGGTTTGTCTGTCATCACGATTGTTTTTGAAGAGAAGCTAGATATTTATTTGGCAAGACAACTCGTTAGCGAGCATCTGCAAGAAGCCAAAGCCAATATCCCCGAAGGCTTGGGAACGCCACAAATGGCACCGATTTCCACAGGTTTAGGTGAGATTTATCAATATGTTGTCCGCCCGGAAGAAGGCTATGAAGATAAATTCTCTCCAACGGAATTACGAAGCATTCAAGATTGGATCATCAAGCCACAATTGGCCGGCACAGATGGTGTGGTAGAAGTCAATACCTTGGGTGGATTCCTAAAACAATATGAAGTCGCCGTTGACCCCATACTATTAAAGGCGATGAACATTAGCATTGCAGATGTATTTACTGCGCTTGAAAATAGCAATGAAAATACCGGTGGCGCCTATATCGAAAATTATCACAGTACTTATTACATCAGAACAAATGGCATCGCTAAATCTTTAAAGGATATTGGAGATATTGTTATTGATGTCCGTAACGGGCGTTCAATCCTGATCAGTGATGTAGCCAAAGTCCAATTTGGTAAGGCACCGCGGTATGGGGCTCTTACAAGAGATGGAGAAGAAGTCGTTGGCGGAACTGTAATGATGTTGAAGGGTGCCAATTCAGCGTTGGTTACGAAAAGTATAAAGAATCGGGTAGAACAGATACAAAAATCACTGCCGGAAGGTGTGGTGATTGAACCTTATTTGGTGAGAGATAAATTGATAACTACCGCTATTGGTACAGTTAAAAAGAATCTTATCGAGGGTGGCCTAATCGTTATTTTTATTTTGGTTTTAATGCTGGGAAATTGGCGGGCTGGTTTAATTGTAGCTTCTGTTATTCCTTTGGCTATGCTCTTTGCCATTTCAATGATGAATGTTCTAGGCATTTCAGCTAACCTGATGAGCTTGGGAGCCATTGATTTTGGGTTGATCGTGGATGGCGCCGTTATTATTGTTGAGTCAATAGTACATCGACTGCAGGTTGGTTTTTCAGGAAAGAAACTAACAAAAGCCGAAATGGATAAAGAAGTAATGACGGCGGCACAAAAAATCCGAAGTTCTGCCGCTTTTGGAGAGATCATCATATTGATCGTTTATCTTCCGATTTTGGCTTTGGTAGGTATCGAGGGAAAGATGTTTATTCCTATGGCACAAACTGTAATGCTGGCAATTGGTGGTGCTTTGATCTTGTCATTGACTTATGTGCCGATGATGTCAGCTTTATTCCTGAATAAAAATATTAGCAATAAAACAACCATTGCCGATAGGATCATTAGAGTTTGTCAGCGATTGTATTCTCCGGTCTTAACTGCTGCATTGCGATTTAAGACGGCAGTCATCGTAGCCACTTTGATCTTGTTTGGTGTGAGTGCTTACACTTATACGCAAATGGGAGGAGA
>JAGQYH010000125.1 GCA_020436175.1 Bacteroidota bacterium | reverse complement strand
AATATCAACGCCTCCACCAATCACTACCTGCATAGCCGGAGCAATCTTTTCACCGACTCTTATAGAGCTGCCATGAAAGCCTAACTGAGCAATCATATGCTGCCCACAAGCATTCATACAGCCGCTCATTTTGATCTTTAAAAATCGTTCATGCATTAATTCGGGATATTCTTCTTTTACCACGCGCTCAAGAACCTTCGCCAATCCCATGCTGTTGGTAACCCCTAAAGCACAGGTATCGGTACCGGGGCAAACGGTGATATCATGCAATGAATCAAATCCGGGCTCTGCAAATCCAAGACTGTCAAAAGTGTTGAATAAGATCGGCAAGGCTTCCTCTTTCACATATCTGACCAATAAACCTTGATTAACAGTCACTCTCATTTCACTTGCAGCATATTGCTCTACCACATCTGCAATTTTATAGGCTTCATTGTGATCGATATCGCCTTTTAACACTTTTAGATATACGCCATAATAGCCGTCTTGCTTTTGACGGAATGTATTGGTCTGCAACCATTGTTGGTATTTCTCTTGTTGCGCAATTTCTACTGGAGGGTAATTTGAAATGTCTTGAATACTCTCTGCCTCCTCGCTAGCATCTATTTTAATGGTTTCCTGATCCAGCGATTTCCATTCCTCCTCTACCATTTCCAACCATTTATCCAAACCAAGATCACTCAACAAATATTTCATTCTGGCTTTATTCCTTTTGGCACGTTCGCCATATCTGTCAAAAATTCTCAGGGCAGCCTCCATGAATGGAATTAGTTTGTCTTCTTCTAAGAACTCATAAGCTGTTTGTGCCATGATAGACTGCGCTCCTAAGCCACCGCCTACGACCACCTTAAATCCTTTTAATCCTTGTTCAATTTTAGGAATAAATCCAAAATCGTGGATATAGATGAATGCAGAATCCGCTTCGCTGGATGAAAAGGCGATCTTAATCTTTCTGCCCATATCTTGACAAATAGGATTTCGTAGAAAATACTCAAATGCAGCATTAGCATAAGGCACCACATTGAAGGGTTCATTCGGATCAATACCCGCAATGGCAGAAGCCGTAATATTTCTTACTGTGTTTCCGCAAGCTTCTCTGGCGGTAACACCAACATCTGCCAAACCGGCCCATACTGCGGGAGAGTCATCCAATTTTACATAGTGCAATTGTATATTTTGTCTGGTAGTTAAATGTAAATTGCCGGTAGCATATTGGTTAGATAACTCACCCATTCGTCTTAGCTGTTGAGCATTTATTCTTCCGTAAGGCAGTTTGGTTCTGAACATATGAACACCAAACTGTCTTTGACCATAAACCCCACGCGTTAATCTATACGCCTTGAATCTATCCTCAGGAATGGTATCATTGTTGAACCCCGCGATCTTCTGCTCCAGCTCTCTAATATCTTTAGCGGCGGCCTGACTTACGGACTTTGAAATGTTTACTGACATATTTTAGTTCTGTTTTAAATTTATGCTGAATAAAAAAAGCCTTTCCAACTACTGCTGGAAAGGCTTTTTTATCCTATACGTTATTTATAGATAAAATCTTACACCTGACCAACTTCGTTGGAATTTCTGCAACAACAGCAGCAAATCGGTGTTAGATTTAAATTTCTCATTCTTCTAGTAAAACTATATTTCCTTTCAGTTAAAACCAAATCAATATTGAAATAAAAATGCAATTAATATTTTATTAAAGCAAGGCGTCAATGAAATAATTGATACAAGTCAATGTTTATAGGGGATGTAACAATTAAATAATTCATTAGAATTAGTTGCTAATAATAATAGTTGTTATGCGCAACTATTGGTAAAAATTATAATTTCAAAAAAATTGTTGATCCTACTATTGACAACTTAATTTGTTTGATATACATTTAAATCATAAACGAACATGCTTATAGCGAGCCACTGAATCGACTTATATTTTTAAAAAACACCAAAAAAAGGTATTTAAGATTTAGGGGTTTTTATGTTTCGTTTAAGCTGCTGAGAAGAGTATTCAAGGCAGCTTTTTTTTTGCCCATACTTCAACTATTTCCATTCCACCAAATGCCCTCTTTCTTTATTTTTTATTTCGTTGGGTAGTTCTGGCAGAATAACTTCTTTAATTCTTTGAAGCAAATTTCTTTTCGATGCTTTTCTGGCAAAAACCAAACTTACCTCCCTCAGTGGTTTAGGCTCTACAAAATGTCTTAACCGACGACCTTCCTTGCTGGGTAATTCTATCGCAGCCAACTCTGGCAATAACGTATAGCCTCCTTCAACATCTACCATTTTCTTTAAGGTTTCTATTGATCCACTTTCATAGCGCAAATTACTTAAGGGTTGCTCACTGCGGTTCTTGCATAAATTGATAACATGATCGCGAAAACAATTGCCTTTGGTTAGCATCCATAGGTCCGAAGAAAGAAGCTGTTCGGGTAAAATTTTCTCTTCATAAGATAAGGCATGTTTCGGATTGACATACAATAAAATCTCTTCATAAAACAAGGGTTCTTCTTGTATAGTGGGTTCATGTAATGGTGTGGCTAAAATACCGGCATCCAATAGATCCATTTGAAGCAATTCTACAATTTCTTCTGTTTTAAGCTCTTTGATCTCAAGGTTGATTTCCGGAAATCGCTTGGAGAATGGTCCCAGAAAATACGGCAGTAAATATGGCGCAATGGTAGGAATTACACCAATTTGCAGATTGCCTCCTATTTTTTGCTTATACTCCTTTATCGACTCTTGAATTTGATCGGCTTCCCGTAAAACTATTCGTGCCTGTTCAACGATTGTTTTTCCAATTTTTGTCGCTACAATTGGATTTTTACTCCTGTCGAATAAGATCACTCCAAGATCGCTTTCCAACTTCTTTATTTGCATACTTAAGGTCGGTTGAGTGATCATACTTTTCTCAGCCGCCAACACAAAACTTTTATACGTATCCAATGCAACGATATACTCCAACTGTGATAATGTCATAATAGTTAATAACTATACTGTTATAGAAATTATTGATTTTTTTTATCGAAATAAATGTAGGACATTCGCGCCATAATTAAAAATTAAACTACAGAATGGAAACAAGAAATGGAATTATTGGTGTAGGAGAAAAATTTCCTGCATTTTCGAAATCAGCTACAGTATCAATTGAAAAAGGCAACGAATTTGATACCATTACAAATGAAGATCACATTGAAGAAGGTCAATGGATGGTAATGTTTTGGTATCCAAAAGATTTTACATTCGTATGCCCAACTGAGATTGCAGAATTCAACAAGAATTACAGTGAATTCAGGGACAGAGATGCCGTTTTATATGGTGCTTCTACCGACACAGAATTTGTGCATTTAGCATGGAGAAACGATCATGACGACCTTAGAGGCTTAAAATTCCCTTTGATTGCAGACACCTCTAAAAGCTTAGGTGAAGCTCTGGGTATTTTAGAGGCTAATGAAAAAATTGCCTACAGAGCTACATTCATCGTAGATCCTCAAGGCATCATCAGATGGGTAAGCGTTTACGACTTGAGTGTTGGAAGAAATGTAGAAGAAGTATTAAGAGTTTTAGATGCGCTTCAAACCGACGAACTTTGCCCTTGTAACTGGGAAAAAGGAGAAGCAACTTTATCATAAGTGATCCAGGAGCATAAAAAAATCTAAATATTATTAGGAAGGCTGCTCAATGAGCGGCCTTTTTTTAAAAATCAAATATCATGGAAGAAACATTACAAGATCTATTAGCTGACCTTCATTTAAACAATGATCAAAAAAGTATTGCACTAGGTCAATTAGCCGGTTCTGAAAGTAAATACATCAGAGATTTAAGAATGAACTTGAAAAGCATTTATAAGTCAAAAGTACTTTCGGAAAAGGAAGTAGCGTTGTTGGCTTTAGCAATTGCATCCAATAATAAAAACGCCAATCTATCACATAGTTATACCGAACACGCAAAAGAATTTGGTGCGACTACGGAAGAAATATCAGAAGCTATTGCCTGTGCTTCTCTGCTGAGTGCCAATAATGTTTTATACCGTTTTAGGCATTTTGTAGGCAAAGAAAGTTATGAAACCATGAGAGCTGGCATCCGAATGAATATCATGATGACACCGGCTTTGGGTAAGGAATTTTTCGAATTGATGAGCTTAGCCGTTTCTGCGGTAAATGGTTGCGAAATGTGTGTAAAATCTCACGAAGCATCGGTTTTGGAAGCAGGCGGCAGCGAAGAAAGAATTTGGGATGCCGTAAAGATTGCCAGCATAGTTACCAGTGCCGATAGAGTGATCTAATATTGTACTCGCTAATAGCCACCTGAGTCTTATTGGATTTAGATGGAGTGAATTGGTTTTGTCTTCGTATTTTCATGTTGAATAAAACCAACGTGAATGTCAAGATTGAATTTTTTATGCGATGCTTTAGACAATCAGCGCAATTTGACAAAATGGTATTTAAAAAAAATACCGCATGACATATTAGATGAGCGTTTAGCCGTGAATGGTACAAAACTAAACTCACCGCTTTGGATAGTATCTCATTTAATTTGGACAGATTATCATATCGGTATGCTTCCGATGGGTTACAAAAAGCAACCTGAGGAATGGATCGGCCAAGTGGGTTTTAAAAGCTCGGGAGAAATGCCTGAAAATGCTCCCTCTTTGGAAACTATTTTAAATCAGTTTGACGATGTCCATCAAGAGAAGTTAGCATTTTTCAAGTTACTTCCCGATGACCAATTGGATGACGATTATGCCATTTCAAGTCTGGGGTTTAAGAACAATTATTACGCACTCTTACATCTTTTAAGGCACGAAGGTGTTCATACCGGCGGAATTGCCACATTTTGTAAACTCAAAGGCATCCCCACCATATGACGGTTGAAGAATATTTCAAATCTGTTCCCGAAGAAAGAATCTCTGACATGGCAGCTGTCCGGCAACTGATCCGATCTGTCTTTCCGAACGCAGAAGAAACCATGTTGTATAAAATGCCTACCTACTTATTGGATGGCGAGATGATTGTGTCTTTAGCTTCACAAAAAAAATATATGGCCTTGTACGTTTGTGGAGTGGATGTGAAAAAGGTATTTGAACAAGAATTAAAAGCCTATAATTGCGGCAAATCGTGTATCCGTTTTCCAAAACTTAAACCTGATAGTTTACCCACTTTTGAAAAGGTTTTGATTTATATTAGAGATCATAATTAGTTGAGAAAATCCATTATGGCTAAGTTAGAAGTGAATAGAATCATTGGTCAAGTCAAAAAGTTATACAACAATAACTGGTCTGGATTTGATTTACATCTCCTACTAAATTCAATTGAAGACAACACGGCCAATAAAAAATTGCCTTTGTTTTCCAATACGATACATCAGATTGCCAATCATATATTGGCAACTGAATTTGTCGTTATCCAAAGATTGCAAGGGGTCAATTATCAATTGAGCTTAGAAGAAGATTGGACTCCATCCGATCAACTGGTTCAAGTGAAATGGGCAGATACCAAAGCTGCTATTTTAAAAAGTAAAGACGATCTGATCCGTGCGTTGGAGAAAAAAGTGGATAATGATCTTGATCAGCCAATTCTTAAGAACTTCTCCAGTATTTATGACACCATTCATGGACACATCCAGCATTCCTACTATCACCTTGGTCAAATATCGACAATGTTCAACGCGATTCAACATCTTAATACATCCATTAAATAAATTGCTAAATTAGAATACATGAACTTTCTAAAAACATCCATACTACTGTTAACGGTTTCCATTTTTGCTTCTTGCGATCAGGTAACTGAAGCTAATTTTGAACATCCGTTACAAGCCTTTGAAAATGAAATTGGGCAATGGCATTGGATGGATATTGACGGCATGCTATGCAGAGACAGTTCTGCCACGGGTATTGGTGTCAGATTAGGGGAAAAATCGACCAAATGGATGATCTATCTAATGGGTGGAGGAGCTTGCTTTACGCCCGAGACTTGTGCTTCCAACCCGTCTAGTTATGATGAAAATCAATTTTTTGAGGAAGAAACTAATAGTTATTATAATGTCGGTTTGCTCAATAATCAAAGAGCAGAAAATCCGGTAAAAGACTGGAATGTAGTGTTTGTACCTTATTGCACCGGTGATGTACACAGTGGCAACCTTCCCGATGGCGTGCCTTTAGGCGGCACTGAAAAACAACAATATGTAGGTAATCCTAACGTGCAACTCGTCTTAGATTTTCTTCAACCTTATATGGAAGAAAAACAAATGGATGAGTTAATGGTCACCGGAATAAGTGCCGGCGGATTTGGAACACATATCACCTTTTTTGAAGCGAAAGAAAGATTTCCCAATGTAAAAACGCATTTGATCAATGATTCGGGACCGCTCATCAGCGACACGAAACTAATGCCATTTTGCTTAAATTTTGGGTTGGTTTTGCTTTATAATTTAGCGGTTCCGGAAGGATATTTATTGTGTTGTTCTCCATCATACGGATTAGCCGACATCTATACTTTGGCTGCCAGAAAATATCCGGATGATAATTTTGGATTGATGTCGTACACAGAAGACAATACCATTCGCTACTTTTTTAGTGCCGGTCAAAATACATGCACCGGTGGAGATATATCGGGTGAATTATTTAAGCAAGGATTAAACCATTTAAGTGAAAACGTTTTACAACCCACCGGCAAATGGTCTACCTTCTACAAAACAGGCACCAGTCACACTTTCATTCAAAGCAATTCCCGGTTTTACGACACTGAAATAGACGGTATTCAATTGTATGATTGGGTGAATAAAGTGATGAATGGTGAAGTCTTACATTTGGAAGAATAAATCAGGTATTAATGCTAAAGGATCAAATTCAATGATTAATTGTCAATTGGTTTATTGAAGCACTGTCTCGTCCTGAAATAGGTTTACACAAATCTATTAAAAAATGGCAAGACGAAAATTGACAGATCATTCAAAATCTTCAAACATACTTCCACCAAGCAAATGCTCTTCTATTCTTTAGATAGTTCATGTTGCTATCATTAGCATACGCCTCTTTTTCAAATGGAATCAACATATATGCTTTATGATGATCTTTATACTTGATCAAGTTCCGAAAATAAAATACAACATACAAGATCCACTGTCCGACAAAAAGTAATTCCAATTGTTGTTTGAAATGAATTTTTTCATGGTTAATCAATCGAGTGCTATCTGCCAATTCCTTATCTC
>JAGQYH010000124.1 GCA_020436175.1 Bacteroidota bacterium | reverse complement strand
TGTACATACTTCTGAATTTGTACATCTTAAAGGATTTGCCGCCTTTTCCAATTCGCTCTTGACAATAGAAAATAGATCCTTCAGATGATAGTTTAACTTTGATGGCCAGAAATAAGAATATCGGTGCCAGCAAAATCAATATCAAAGCCGAAACCAAAATGTCGATAATCCGCTTCAAAACAAATTGCCAAATGGGCATTAATCGGTGATTCACATCAATCAAAATAGCACCCAAAACATCTCCGATCTTTACAGAACCGGCCAGAATATCATACATGTCGGGAATGATCTTTATATCTACTCTGTGCTCTTCCAAACTGTTCAGAATAGTATTGATTTGGTTGTGTTCTGAAGATTCAATGGCAATAATGACGGTATCGATCGATTGCTGCTTAATGATATCGGACAATTCATCCAATGTGCCCAATTTCGGAATGTATTCTTTTAAGCCGTTGGTAGTTTCTTGATCAATAGATACAAAGCCAATGAAATGATAGCCAATCCCACCTTTCAGATCAACAATATCTTTGTAAATTTTAGTAGCCTGATGGTTACCACCGATAATGATGGTATTGAACCTTACTTTTCCGCTCACAATTTGCCGTTTCGCAAAAGTGAGGTAGGCCATTCTGAATAAGGAAGTGAAACCGCCGTGTAATAACAGCAATAAAGCCAATAAGTAATAGTAATCTTTATAAACGGTGATGTAATCGTCCAGTAAAATGGCAATAAATATCACCGCTACACCCATGATGGTTTGCAGCCATGTTTTTCCCAGTTCAGAAAGTCTGGATTTTTTATAAATGTTGGTGTACGTATTGCTTAAAAAGTAGAAGGCTACCCAAATGAGTGGAATAATTATAATGCCTTTATAAAACTCGGTATCAAACAAAAATCTCTTGAACTCATTGATTGGTTGATGCTCCACGTAGGTTTTCCTGCCAATAAAAAACAATAGCCAGGCTAAAGCAGCAGCTAACCAATCGAATATGATATACAATAAGATTTTGCTTTTTCCTGGCATCATTGGCTAAAGTATGGAACGAGTAATTTGAATGCAAATTATTGTGTTTGATAAAATTAAATAATAATATCCTGCTGATTGTTAATAATTAATTCTATAACTTCATGAGACATAATTTGTATGATATGAGAAGGTTTTACATCGTATTTATCTTGATAATGGTTATGGAAGTAGGTATTTGCCAATCTAACTTTGGTACATCTATTCCATCTAGAATAATGACTGAAATTGTTAGTGAAGGGGCGACTAATTCAAATGCAAATATTTTTGTTGCTCAAGATGTGTATGTAGATGGAGAACTATTTATTAGGAGAGGAACTTTAATTTTAAACAGTGTTAAAACCACTGAAAGAAGTGGTGTGGGGAAACCAGGTGTAATAGAAATAACTGCTATTTCAACATCAGATGTAAACAATAATAACATCCCATTAGGAGGTGTTTATACTGTTACGGGAAAGAGCAATAAAGGAAAGGCTCTAGGTGTGGGGTTGGGTGTCGGTTTAGGAACAATATTACTTCCAATGTTAGGTTTTATGGCTAAAAAAGGTGAGTCAGCGATTGTTAAGGTTAATACGGTAACGAATGAGTTTTACATTGCCCTAAACTAATAATTCATAAATCCGAAGTTAAATAACTTATAGAAACTGTTAATCAGATAATTGATAATTTCTTTTGATCTGATATAAAACCTGATGTGCCAGGTCTAAGGCTTTGGTAGCTTCAATGGCATTGATCTCCGGTTCAGTATCATTTAGAATACATTTGCTGAACGCCAACAACTCTTCCCGGATAGCATTTTTATCAATCACTTTAGGTTGCTGCATGGCAATTTTCTTATCGGGTTCAAGGGCTGACAATGGGATGCCTTCAATGGCAGGATCTTTCGTTAACTTAAACAGATCGACCGACTTATTCAAAAAATCAATACCGATGTATTCATTATGCTGAAACAGGCGCATCTTACGCATTTTCTTAAATGAAATTCTACTGGCGGTAAGATTTGCTACTGCACCATTATCAAATTCAATTCGGGCATTGGCAATGTCGATGCTGTCACTGGCGACGGCCACACCACTGGCATGAACGCGCTTCACATTGGCATTCACCAAACTCAATACAATATCAATATCATGGATCATCAGATCCAACACTACAGAAACATCAGTGCCTCGCACATTAAACTGTGCCAGACGGTGCGATTCGATAAACATGGGAGACATCGCCTCATTTTTGATAGCTGTGAATGCAGGATTAAATCGCTCCACATGCCCCACCTGAACTTTAACGCCTGCTTCTTGTGCCAGATCGATTAGTTTTTTGGCTTCTTCCAAAGTGTGGGTAATGGGCTTTTCAATAAAAACATGCTTGTGGTGCCGAATGGCTTGCTCGGCATATTCAAAATGGGAAAGGGTTGGCGTGGCGATCAATACCACATCACATTTCTCCAAAAAAGCTTCAAAATTGGTGAAAGGTTGAACAATATGCGTATTGCTGATTTTTAAAAGTTGATCTTTATCGATATCATACAATGCTGTCACCGTGAATTCCTTCATCGTCAGCAAATGATCCAAGTGGATCCTTCCCAAATGACCCAGTCCGGCAACACCAATTTTTATCAAGACATTTTCATTTGTCGTAAAAGTAATGGGATGGATGCGAGCAGATGATTTTTTTAATCCACAAGATGTGTTTACAACGGGTGTTTAGTCTTGAAACTTAGATGACAATTGGTGAAAAGAAATCTACTGGAATAGGTTATAGTTCGCTTGCAAATAGATAAAGTCAGTATTTATATTGATTAAATGGGTTTAGAAAGGTCCTAAAACCCGATCAATTATGTAAACAGCACCTTCTTCATTTAAGACAACAGGAGCCATTAGCGGGCTGGTGGTCATTCTACCGGAATTACTTGAGGCCGCTATTACCTCTCCGGAATTACTTAGAAAAGCCCATACGCCGTAACCCATTTGGAATGCAGAATCGCGTGGCGTCAAAAAGTCGAAATCACAAGGTTCGGTAACAACAGTTGTATCATAGATCAGTCGCTCATATTTTAAAGTATGATGGTCAATGATTAGTCTAATTGAATCGTCAGGAATATCTTGTATTGAGTTCCAATGGGGAAATTCCAGGAGAAATGAATCTAAGGTTGCATTAGTAAAGGCAAAGAGCGTTTGAATCGAATCACAATTGCTTCTCCGGTTTTTATCGGGATGATGAGGTATTTTTAAGTTGTTGGAGATTTGCAGCATTTCGCAAAAATGATCTAACTCAATTATCCGGCAAAGTTGAGCAGAAAGTGAAGTGTCTTCTTGATTGATTTGTTCATCTTCACAGGAAAAGCATATTGTTAGAAGTATTAGGGCAAACAACAAATGAGGAAATAAGGATTGATTCATGTTTTGCTTTTGCAGATAATGAACAAGGGCAATTCTCCTAAGATAGTTATAATTCGTAGATTGTTATAAATTTTCCTTTCTAATAATTTTCGCAAAACGTTTGTTGAGGATCTCTGCCAAATTCCATAGGATAAGATCACGATCAGTGGTGCTGTACAATGTAACCATCACAGCATCTATATCCTTATAATAGGCTGCAAAACTCTGATAGCCTGGCACCCATCCGGAGTGTTCATATTTGTAAGGATAAATCTTTTGTTCTTGTTCGGTCAGTAAAGTGCCATTGTTTAATGCACGCAGAAAAATGCCAACATCTTCGGCGGTAGCGACCATGCCAATATCATCTGTTTTCAGGTCGGCATCATGTCCTTTATGATAGCCGCTCATCACATTTTCAATATTCACATCATGAATGGAAGCAAAGGTGTTTTGCAAATGAAGAGGCTCCAAAATTTCTGTACGGATAAATTCAAAATTTGGATAGCCCAAAATACTGTCCATGATGATGTTGAGCAGCAGATAATTTGTATTACAATAAGCAGATTTTTGGCCCGGCTCAAAGTCGGCAGGCTGATCCAGTATTAACTGAAGTTTTTCTTCAGATGCGGCTTTTGGATGCGCCCAATAATTTGGCGTGTCCGTAAAATTGGGGATACCACTGCGGTGTTGCACCAACATTTTTAAGGTGATGGATTCTGCATTTTCAATTCTGCCCACCAGATGAGGTAGATAGTCCGCCAGCGTTCTGTCTAATGATAATCGACCGGCACTAACCAATTTAGTAATGGCAACGGCAACATACAATTTGTTGATACTACCAATTTTAAAATAGGCATCTCGTTCGGCAGGAATTTGTTGAGTGGGATTGTGCCAACCGGAGGTAAACAATTGCGGCGGATTATCCTGCTGTTGAACATATACAATAAGGCCTTTGAATCCGTAGTCGATCGCCTGGTCAGCTTGTTTTTGAATGGAATTGGGAAGCGGTAAAATCCAAGCCTTCACCAACAACCACGGAACAATATAGAGGGATATAACGGTGCCCAAAAAAAGCATCCACCGAAAAATACGTTTCCCGATTTTTGTTTTGCTCTTTATGTCGGCATTGTTCATTGTTGTTAAAAGATATGTAAGGTTTAAAGCCGCAAGATAAGTAGGTTTTATCAGTTAGGTAAAATGAGTAGGGTGGGATGGTGACTTTTCCGCTATTTTTGGTGTTATCACTAAAAGTATTTTAATGGTAAGGATTTTTTTGTGATATCAACAGTAAAGGCTAAGAGATCTTCGACTTTAAAATTTTAAAAAGTTGAGTTTTCGTCTCTAATTTTGAAGTATATTTTCAAAGCCTGTTGATACTGATTGATTTTTTCATAATAACGATGTCTTTGAGATATTTTTTTGTTCCAATAATCAAACAGGTGGTTAATTGAGATTGAAATTACTGCTGTTCCTCCAATTAAGTAAATACCAAATGAGCCGCTAAGATTCTCGCGAAGAGTATAAACACCTACAGCAAACCATAGCCCGTAGGTAAACAGTAATTTAATGTACTCAAATTGAAATCTATTTTTATAATCTTTAAACTCATCTTGTGTAATTCCAAAATCTTCTGGTGTAGGCTGAGGAAAGTTTCTACCATATTTTTCAGTGTAAGTATTTCTTTTGAAGGTTTTGGCTTTAGCATCAAGTTTCTCTACGTAAGGATATAAGAGTTGTAGTCCCATAAACAATAAACCACCTACAAATAATCCAATAATGTAACCCACCGAAAGTCCTCTAGACTTACCAATGTATTTTTCTGATAATAATGCAACTCCAATTGTAATGGTTATAATTATTAGCTTTAATCCAATATATCCGATCAAGGAAATTAGGAAAGATGAAAAAGAGAGAAGGTTAAACTTTATTCAATTCAACTCGTTTTATTTTACTTTTTTATGTTCCATGTCAAGCAGTTTATGATTCCTGTATGTTTTGCAGGTTCATTGCTCTTGACTGTAATTATTTGTTTGTCAGGGAATATTTCCTTTGACTTTTCAATTGCA
This sequence comes from Bacteroidota bacterium, assembly GCA_020436175.1. Lineage (GTDB taxonomy): Bacteria > Bacteroidota > Bacteroidia > Chitinophagales > JADIYW01 > JAGQYH01. The sequence continues at coordinate 1,770 of JAGQYH010000124.1, read as the reverse complement.
TCCTTGTCTGTTTCCCTTCCAAAAATTGGTAAAACCAAATGTTTTTCTAATTCAAGATAGTTCAGGTAAAGTCCTGCGGCATCATCAATATCTTCATTGTCATATGAGTTAAAAGGAAAGGTCTTCCATTTTAGTCCTGAATTATGTAAAGCTCCTAAAAAGTCAATGTAGTCCTTCTGTTCTTCATAGCTGAAGTCATTAATTAAAACTGTGTCTTCACTAATAAATCTAGCCATTCCGTCAACGTGTCCAAGCCAATCGCCTTTCTCGACCGGAACGAAAAAAATGTCATTTACATCTAGAAGGTTTTTCAGTTGTTCAATGAGCTTAAGTTCTGGAATGTTCATGTTTTCGGTAAATACTTTGGTTGTCATCAGTGCTTTGTCATTCCATCTTGAAATGTTTCCGCCATCTAAAACTATATCCGATTTTATGGTTTTAATTCCAATGGATTCACAAATTGAATCAACGTCCGAAATTGTCCTTGACCATTTTTTTGTTGAATTCAGATAATCAGGTTTGTAGGTGAACCTTACGAACTTGTTTACTGAAATTTGAATTGGCATGAAATCAACTGTCCAAACGTCTTTAGTATTTGGAAGAACTCCAAAGGAGATTTTTGCCTGTTCGAGTTTGGACACAAATTCTCTTGCGAACTCAGGATATTTGGTTGAAAGAGTGTCCGCTATAAATACAAAATTTGTTTGGCTGTCAGTTATCATTCTTTTGTAAAATAGGCTTTGTAAATTTTGGCTTTATCCTGCAAGTTTAATCTTCTATAAACCGGAGATGGAGATGGGAGAACTACTAAGTCCAAATTTTTTGGATATTCAAAGTTCTCAATGAACTCCTTGTGAACCCCTTTACCCGTAAATAGAATTTGTTTGATATTTTTAGTTGTCAAAATTTCATTGATTGCTTTTTTGTTGTATTCCTTATTAATTAGGTTTTCATCAGAATTTTTGTTTTCCCTTCTTTGGCACGAGAGCAATATGTCAGTAATTGCAATATTATTGTCCTTGAATAGTTTTTGTTTATTTTTCTTATCTGATAAGTTTCTATCGAAAACAATTTCGAGAATTTTCCAAAATTGATTTCTTGCAGCACAATAGAACCAATCATTCTCTCTTTTTGATTGAGTTGATTCTTTCCCTGGAAAACTCCCTAAAATGAGTCTTGTGCTGCCTTCTGGAATAAATGGTTCAAATGGATGTTGTTCTGTCATTCGCGTTTTTATATTTCATTTCAGGTATTCTCAATTTCAAAAAGTTCTTCTTTATCAACTCGGTCTGAGAAATCTCAATTGTCTGTTCTTCTCGTTCGTCAGCTTTCCAAATTGTCAAAGCATTGACTGTAAATTCAATTATATCATTCATTCTTGGTGGCGAAAATGCTGAGTCGAAGTCTGTCCAAATGGTTGTTTCTAATTTCTCCAATTTGGTCAAGTCGCAGTTGTGATTTAAAAAGTGTTCTGGCAGCCAATCCAAATAATCATTTAGCAACTGTTTACTTTCCTTTGATTCAGCTTTGTCGGGTTGTATGGTCTTATTGATAAAGTCAAACGTTGTCATAGTTTCAAGTCCAAGGTTGTACAAGTCAATTAAGACGTTCACAGAAAGTCGTCCACTTTTCATGTAGTCAATGCTCATGAAAGAATGAGTGAAATTGTGAATTGCCGATTTATAATTCTTGTACTTCATTGTCTTTTTTCAAATGCCCTACAACGTTTTGGCGCTTGGCGCAGTGGCGGATTTCGGAGCACAAAACTGT
>JAGQYH010000123.1 GCA_020436175.1 Bacteroidota bacterium | reverse complement strand
GCCTTGTTATTGCCGAACAGTATATTTTCCTTTAATGTGTCATTGAACAAAACTGTAGTCTGTGGCACTAAAGCCACCAGTTCCCGCCAACTTTTTTTATCAATATCCGCCATTAAATGGCCATCTACTTTTATCGTTCCAATATTGACATCATACAAGTTCAACAACAAATCTACCACCGTACTTTTACCTGCACCGGATTCTCCTACCAAAGCCACCCTATCTCCTTTCTCGATGGTAAACGACACTTCACTTAACACCGGCTGATCTTCATATGAAAAATTCACTTTATCAAAAATAATTTCCCTGTTGAACGCGTGAATTGCAGCATGCTTCATATCATCTTTTAATTCGGTAGGAGCATTCAGCACTTCCTGAATCCTTTCCAATGAAGCCAACCCTTTTTGGATAAAATAGTAAGCATTGGAAAATGCTTTGGATGGTGCTATGATCTGAGAAAAAATAACGATGTAAGCGATGAATGTTTCCGGTTGAATTTGTCCGTTAAAAACCATTCTTCCTCCCAACCATAAAATAATCACCACCACCAGAATACCTAAAAATTCAGATAAAGGAGAGGAAAGATCCCGCTTTCGCAACATCCTTTTGCTCCAAGAATAATGTGCCTGATTTTCATCATTAAAATGATCCGACAAATATTTTTGTGCCGTAAATGACTTGATCACTCGTATACCTGAAATCGTTTCCTCCAATCGTGCTAATAACCCGCTGAATATCTGTTGAGCAATGCTGGATTCTTGCTTGAGTTTTTTACCGATCACGCCAATCACAATTCCACTGGCAGGCAAAGCAATCAACACCCATAAAGTTAGTCGAACATCAATGGCAAACATGGTGATCAACGTTAAAATGATCATGATCGGATCTTTTAGAAAAGATTCCAAAAAATACAGAATACCATAATCTACTTCTAAAACATCATTGGTGAATCTGCTCAGTAGATCGCCTTTTTTATTTTTATTAAAATAGGCCATCGGAAATTGCAACACCTTGTTGTAAAAATCGCCATGTAAATCTCTGACCACGCCGCGTTTGATGGCTGCTACCACGTACAATGCCAGATATCGAAATAAATTTTTAAATAAGAAGACGATCACCACTGCCATACAAACGACCAATAAGGCTTTAAGTTCGCCATAGGTAACGATCAACACCGACAATTTATAATTGAGCCAAATTTCAGTGTTGGCTCGCAGATCGGAAAAACTGGTCCACAGTTGAAAACCTTCCGGTAAGGCAACATCACGGTTGGTTTTGTCGAACAACAACTTTAAAAACGGAATCAACATCAACAAAGAAAATATGGCAAAAATGGAAGACAACAGATTAAACACCATATTGAGCCAGATACGGCTTCTGTATGGCTTAATAAATCTCCATAATTGTAAAAGGCTTTTCATTTAATTACTTTTAACCTGTTAGGTTAAGCAAAATTAATATTTAATCGGTAGTGTAAATAAGAAGACATGAATTTCGTATAATAAGCTCAATTAAGACTAATTTTGTGCATTATGGAAACAAGACGACAGAAACAGGTTGCGAGAGAAATTCAATTGGTCATGAGCGATATCTTTTTGAAAGAAGGGAGAGAGATCACCGATGGCGCATTGGTGACCATTGCCGGAGTGAATATGACACCTGACCTTTTGGTGGCTAAAATTTATTTCAGCATTTACAATCATTCCAATCCCGATGAAGTGATGTATTATATTGAATCCAACAAAAGTCAACTTAGAAAATTGTTGGGTAATAAAGTTGGCAAACATATGCGACGGGTACCCGAATTGGTGTTTTTCAAAGATGATACCTTAAATGAAGTGTTTAAACTGGATCAAATTTTAAAAGACCTGAAAAAAGATCAACAACAGGAGGAAGAATAAACACTTCCGCAGCTAATCCAATTCTAAACCGTAACCGTTCATCAACCGAAGCCAATTGCCTCTATCTTATAAAATAGCAAAGCGATATCTTTTTAGTAAAAAGTCAACCAATGCCATCAATATCATAGCGGGTATAACCATTTTTGCGATGGCTTTCGGAACGATTGCCATGATCGTTATTATGTCTATTTTCAACGGATTTGAAGGCTTGGTAATCGACCGCTATAATGTGTTTTATTCCGATGTAAAGATCGAACCGGCCAAAGGCAAATATTTTGATCTGACGGATGAACAGATCAATGCTCTAAAAGCCATAGAAGGTGTCGATCATTTGAGCACCATTTTAGAAGAAGATGCTTTGGTGGAATACAATGACGAGCAGTATGTTGCCACAGTGAAAGGTGTTGATACCGGCTATTTGAATATTATCGGATTAAATGAGGATTACATCATCAACGGAAGTTTAATGCTTTATGACGATAATACATCATATGCCATTATCGGTGCCGGTGTCAGAAATAATTTGCGTATTAATGTCAATATTCCATCTAAAATAAAAATCAACATTCCACGCAAAAATGCGCGATTAACCTCAATTGAAAGTGCGTTCAATTTTGAATACATAACGCCTATTGGTGAGTTCAATGTTCAACAAGAATTTGATGAAAAATATGTGCTGGTGCCGCAGTCATTTGTGCGTTCAATCAGAGGAGAAGGAGAAGATTTTTCATCTGTTGAGTTGAAACTAAAGCCCAATGCCGACAAGAATAAAACCATAAAAGCCATTGCCACTTTATTACCGGAAACCGTGGTAAAAAACCGATGGCAACAAAATGCGACACTTTATACGGTTATGCGAACGGAAAAATGGGTGGTTTTTGCCATTCTGACTTTTGTGATATTGATCGTGGCTTTTTCGATCACAGGAGCACTGAGCATGCTTATTGTAGAAAAGAAAAAAGATATTGCAGTATTAAGAGCTATTGGTGCTTCGTCAAAAACCATTCAACAAATCTTTTTGCTGGAAGGTATTCTACTATCATTTGTCGGTGTTTTTATCGGTGTATTTCTATCCGTCTCTTTTTGTTTGTTGCAACAATACGTGGGGATTATTCCTATGCCAGGCGCTTCTTTCATCGTAGACTTTTATCCGGTAAGAATGAAAATTGAAGATTTTGCCGCTACCCTTTCCGCGATTTTTCTGATCAGTTTATTGGCTTCTTACTTCCCGACTTTAAGAGCGGTACAGAATGACAATATCAGTGAAAGTATGCGAGTGGAATGATTTGCAGATTTTTGGTTATTCAGAGATTGGGAAGTTCGGAAATATAAATTTCATATGTTTTAATTCAATACTAAAATTAAAAATCAGCAAACTTAATTTTTCAGAACATACGAAAAACCAAAAGTCCGAATATCCATTTTACAAAAATTTAATTAGCCTTTATTTTGGTTGATTGACATTTCAAGTTTTACATTTGCACATGGAATCAATAAGTCACCTCAACCCGAACAGCAAATTTGCAGGAGAAGGACTCACCTTCGATGATGTTTTGTTACTCCCTGCTTTTTCGCAAATCCTTCCTCGTGAAACCAACATCGTTTCCAACTTAACAAAGGAGATAAAAATCAATATCCCTATTGTTTCTGCGGCGATGGATACTGTTACAGAATCCCGTTTGGCGATAGCGTTGGCGCGTGAAGGTGGTATTGGCATTTTACATAAAAACATGACCATTGAAAGGCAAGCTCTAGAAGTTAGAAAGGTGAAGCGTTCCGAAAGTGGTATGATCATCGATCCCATTACTTTGCAAGCGGATGCATCTGTTGGTGAAGCACTTCGTATCATGGCTGAAAACAAGATTGGCGGGATTCCTATCGTCAATAAACAAAATAATTTAGTCGGTATTTTAACCAACCGAGATCTTAGATTCTGCGAAAATTACAATGCTAAAGTGAGTGATCTGATGACTTCACAAGGCTTGGTAACAGCCCCGGAAGGAACGGATTTAAAGCAAGCTGAGAAAATTCTTCATGCCCATAAGATCGAAAAATTACCTGTCGTAAATAAAGATGGCAAGTTGATCGGCTTGATCACTTTTAAGGATATCATTAAATTGAGAGATTACCCTTCTGCCTGTAAAGATCATTTAGGCAGATTAAGGGTTGGTGCCGCAGTTGGGGTAACCCACGATATGCTGGAAAGGATTGATGCTTTGGTAAGAGTAGATGTGGATGTGGTTTGTATTGATACAGCGCACGGGCATTCCATGGGTGTGTTGGATGCCGTGAAAAAAGCAAAAGCACAATTTCCCAACCTTCAAATTGTTGCAGGGAACGTGGCTACTGCCGGTGGAGCAGCAGCTTTGGCTGATGCCGGAGCTGATGCCGTAAAAGTGGGTGTTGGTCCGGGTTCGATCTGTACGACAAGAGTAGTGGCCGGTGTGGGTGTGCCACAATTAAGTGCCATTTATGAAGCCGCCTCTGTATTGAAGAAAAAGGGCGTTCCGATTATTGGCGATGGAGGCATTCGATATACCGGTGACATTGTCAAAGCGTTAGCCGCCGGAGCCAGTACCATCATGGCGGGTTCTTTGTTTGCAGGCGTTGAAGAATCTCCGGGTGAAACAGTAATGTTTGAGGGCAGAAGATTCAAATCTTATAGAGGAATGGGTTCGGTGGAAGCCATGCAGGAAGGTTCAAAAGACCGTTACTTTCAAGATGTGGAAGATGATATTAAAAAATTAGTGCCGGAAGGAATTGTGGGAAGAGTCTCCTTTAAAGGCTCTTTAGGCGAAGTTGTTTATCAGTTTGTCGGAGGATTAAAAGCCGGTATGGGCTACTGCGGTGCCAAGGATATTGAGACGCTACAAAACTCAGCGCAATTTGTGAAGATCACTTCTGCCGGTGTGAAAGAAAGTCATCCGCACGATGTGGTCATCACCAAAGAATCGCCGAATTACAGTAGTAAGAAGTAATTTGGATTTGAGCCATACGCTAAACATTATTTAAATTTTTTCGGCAGCTTGCTTTTAAGTTGATTTTGAATCCGGCAAAATGCTCTTGAAATCAACCTGCATGCTATCTAATCTATAAATTCCCTAAAAATAGTGGTTAATTCTACTGCTTAGCTTAATTTTACGTATTCATCTTATTGAAGTACTATGGAGTCAACCATACAAGACATATTTAACAAGCCAAAGACGTTACTGGAAGAGATTGCTTCTGTAGAGATCAATGATGCTGGATCTTTGGAACAATTCAGAATCAGATTTTTAGGCACCAAGAATATTCTAAAACCACTTTTCGGAGAAATTAGAAATGTGCCCAATGAGCGCAAGAAAGAATATGGGCAATTGTTGAATGAGGTAAAGCAAGCTGCCGAAGCTAAGTTCAACGACTTGCAATCAACCTTTCAACAAAAAGAAGGTGAAAAAGCTGACGACATAGATGTCACTGCGCCAGGTATTCCCATGCCACTTGGAGCAAGACATCCTATCAATTTGGTGAGAAATAAAATCATTGAGATCTTCAATAAATTAGGTTTTACTGTTACCTACGACCGGGAAATTGAAGACGACTGGCATAATTTTACGGCGTTGAATATGCCCGAAGACCATACGGCAAGGGATATGCAGGATACCTTCTTTATTCAGACCAACCCCGATGTTGTTTTGAGAACGCATACCTCTTCCGTTCAAGTGAGAGTGATGGAGTCACAGGAACCGCCTATAAGGATTCTATCACCGGGTCGAGTATATCGGAATGAAACCATTTCAGCCAGGGCACATTGCTTTTTCCATCAGGTAGAAGGATTGTATATCGATAAAGATGTTTCTTTCGGAGATTTGAAACAAACCTTGTTTTTCTTTGCACAGGAAATGTTCGGGCCGGATACTCAAATCAAACTACGTCCTTCTTACTTCCCGTTCACAGAACCTTCGGCAGAGGTAGATGTTTCTTGTTTTATCTGTAACAGTAAAGGCTGTAACGTTTGCAAATACACCGGTTGGGTAGAAATCTTGGGTTGTGGCATGGTAGATCCTGCGGTGTTGGAAAACTGTGGCATTGATTCAAATGTTTATTCAGGATATGCCTTTGGAATGGGTGTGGAACGAATCGCGATGTTAAAATATCAGATCAATGACATTCGCTTGTTATCTGAAAATGACATTCGGTTTTTGAGTCAGTTTAAAGGGGCGTAAACCATTGCCGGGAATAAGAATATTTTCACTCTTTATTGAAATGCTTTGTTTACTCGCAACATGACTTATTTTAGATATAGAAAATGATCAAAGCCAACTCCAAGAACTTATTATCGAAGCTGTCTGTCCGGCGGGTTTGGAATCTTCTTAAGATCTACACTTCCTTTTATCTATCCAAATTCACCAAACAAACCATCCATTGGGGACAACCCTTTTCGTTGGCTATTGAACCAACAACGGCCTGCAATTTAAGATGTCCGGAATGTCCCAGCGGCTTAAGAAGCTTTACCCGTCCGACCGGCCATTTGGAAAAGAAATTCTTTCAACAAGTGATAGATGAGGTACATAAAGACTTGCTCTATCTAACTTTTTATTTTCAAGGAGAACCCTATTTACATCCCGATTTTTTGGAGATGGTACAATATGCTTCCCATAAAAAGATCTACACGGCAACCTCGACCAATGCCCATTATCTGAACGATAAAAATGCTAAGAAAACAGTTGAGTCCGGCTTAGATAGATTGATCATTTCTATTGACGGGACTACCCAAGACACTTACAAAAGTTACCGGGTTGGCGGACAATTGGATAAGGTCATTGAAGGGGCCAAAAACATGGTGAAATGGAAAAAAGCACTGAACTCTACAACACCACATTTGATCTTTCAATTTTTGGTGGTAAAACCCAATGAACATCAAATTGAAGAGGTCAAGCAATTGGCAAGCTCCATAGGAATGGATGAAGTGATCTTTAAAACCGCTCAAGTCTATGATTTCAAAAACGGCAATGAGCTAATTCCTACCATTGATCAATACTCGCGCTACAAGAAAAATTCTGATGGCACCTGGTCAATTAAAAATACATTAGATAATCAATGTTGGAAGATGTGGCACTCGTGTGTAGTCACTTGGGATGGTAAAGTGGTGCCTTGCTGTTTTGATAAAGATGCCGATCACATTATGGGCGATCTTTCTGCTGTTTCCATGAAGAAAATTTGGGCAAGTGATGCCTACAAAATATTCAGAACTTCCATTTTAAACTCGCGATCTGAGATCGATATTTGCCAGAATTGTAGCGAAGGCTGTGAGGTAAATTTTAATTATGATCTTTAAAACACTCACTTAAATCTCCCAA
>JAGQYH010000122.1:4006-7275 GCA_020436175.1 Bacteroidota bacterium | reverse complement strand
AACATGAAAGTTGGTGACGATCACATCATAATCTTTAAGGTAAAATCCTGTGCCACTCCCTGAACCCGTATTGATTTTAAAAACTGCGTCTCTAAGTGTTTGATGACTCATTTTGTACTGTCAATTTTAAATGAACGACTAATTGCCGAATAATTTTTTGAAAAATCCCTTTTTCTCCGCTGGCATTTTTTTACCCTTCATAATGGCTTCCATGGCATCAAAAAGTATATCTGAAGACTCCTTCCATGATTTGCCACCGGCTTCTTCCATTGAATTTTCTATAGCGTTCAAGATACCGGCTGGTAGGTTATTATGATACATTAGATACAAAAATTGGTAGGCAATTGTCATAGTGGCTGCCAAATGATTGCCTTGCTCTCTTTCTTTCTGGGCTTGTACGTAAGCATTCTCAGTAGCAGTTTTAACTGCCTGTTCATTACTTCTTATTTTGTACGGGATAAAGGTTTCGCTGGCATAGAGGTCATCGTCGAATTTACTTCTATCGTATTGACTCAATTTGTCCAAGAAATTTTTACCTCTGTTGATCTTATCATTTAACGCATCCCTACTGCTGATGAGATAGCTCACAATTTTTTCTATTTCAATTCTTAGCAATCCTTCCGGTTGTATGTAATATTCAATCTTCATTAAAGTTACCATCAATATATCCCATGCGAAATTGAAGGATCGTTTGGTTTCAAAGTAACTTATACCGCTTCTCGCTTCTTCAATATAAGCGTGCATTGTATCCCAAGCACTTTGTTTTTGATCGGCACTGTAAGGAGTGATTTTGGGTTGATGGATCCATGAGGCATCAAACTTTGATATGAATTCATCATCATAGGAATCGGCATAAATGCAAATTTCCCGAAGCACTTCATATATTTTATAAGGTTCACAAAGTTCCAATGGGCAACTGAAGTGAAAGGAAAGGATGTCATCATTTAAACGAATAGCCGCCAAATTTAAAGGGGAAAAGTTTAACTCAGCCACTTTTCTCATCAACGGTATTTTTTTACTGTTCTTTATATTCAGAAATGGCGCGTGAACAGTAAAGTCGTTATCCGATATGGTGAGATGAAGTTCAGCAGATCCATGAGGGATAATGAATTCATTTCGCTCTTCGTTTCCTGTTTTGTTAACCAGTCCCAAATCAACATAATCCAATATACCCAGCAAAGTTGCCTTGTAGTCTTTGAGTTTATACATCTCTAAAACTTTATCCCAACTGGCATCGTTTGTTAGCGGTTTGTTAGATCTGGAAATGGTCTTGTGGAAAGATAAATTGTTATCCATTTTGATATTGTAACTTAAGTGTAGGCAAGTTAAGTAAAACTATAGAAGTGTTCAAGTTTCTATTTTTGTAAGTAAGGTTTACGATTTGATAATTATTAGGGTAAATTATCCGTGAAAACAGTTATCTCTTATTTTTGTTAATTCGTTATAAGAAACTATTTTTGTTATTTAGATTAATTCCAAATAAGTGAAAACAAAACCAATAAGTGTTGTCATAGCTGATTCCCAGTACCTGATCCGTTTGGGGTTAAGGCATTTATTTGAAGGACAATCTAGAATTAATGTGGTGGATGATGCGACCAGAAGTGATGAATTAATGGAAGCAGTATTGGAACATTCTCCGGATGTAGTGATTTTTGATCACGATAAACCTTCCCATTTTAAGATGGAAGATATTTCTGCTGTGAAAAGGATTTCTCCCCACACCAATTTTTTGATCATTTCTTCTGATGATAAAAAGGAGTCTATTTTTAGGGTTTTACAAGAAGGTAGTTTAAGCTTTTTGACCAAAGAATGTGATGAAGAAGAGATTATTAGTGCCGTAATAGCGACATCAAAAGGGGAAAAATTTTTATGTAATAAGGTCATTGACGTAATTCTGGATAAGCATGTGGCGAAAGAGGAACAGACTTGTGCTCCTACCAATTTAACAACACGAGAGTTAGAAATAGTGAAGTTAACCGCACAAGGTTTAAGTGCCGGAAAAGTGGCTGATCAATTGTACTTAAGTCCGCACACCGTATATACTCACAGAAAAAATATAATGAAAAAGTTAGGCGTTAATTCCGCTTCAGAATTAATTGTTTATGCCATCAACAACGGGTTGTAACCGTATTAATCACAACCACATTTTTTAGTGCCATTTATGCCACAAGCTTTTTGTTGGTCTCTTTTGTTTTTTGACGGCAAAATGAAAGTATCCACTAATAAATAGATGGCGAAGATCAATGCCAATATGGTTAATGCTTCCTGTATCATTTAGCTTAATAATTGATAGGTGAGTAAAGAGCCGAAATAGGCTAGTGTAGTCATCACTGCCAATTGAATCATTGGCCATTTCCAACTTTTGGTTTCTCTTTTTACTACTGCCAACGTACTCATACATTGCATCGCCAAGGCATAGAAAATTAAAAGTGAGAGTCCGACTGCTAAGTTGAAACGCCTCTTACCGGTAGCAGGATTGGTTTCTTTGCTCATTCGTTGAATAATGGTAGACTCATCTTCTACATTGCCAATACTGTATATGGTAGCCAAAGTGCCTACAAATACTTCTCTGGCAGCAAAGGAGGTCAGTAATGCAATGCCTATTTTCCAATCGTAACCCAAAGGTTGAATAATGGGTTCAATTGATTTGCCGATCTTTCCGATATAAGAATTTTCTAATTTATAAGATGAAACTGCTTGTTCCATTTCTTTTGAAGAAAGAGTAACATTCTCTGCTCTTTCAATTACTATGGCATTTGCTTGCTTAAATTCTTTACCACCATTATTGGCTAAAAACCATAAAATGATTGAGATGGCCAAAATGATCTTACCGGCACCGAACACAAACGCTTTTGTTTTTTCTACGATGGTAAAAAAAACGTTTTTCAGAAGCGGTAATTTATAATCCGGCATTTCTATCACAAAGAAATTATTGCTCTTTATTTTGATCATTTTGTTTAATAAGAAAGCGGAAAAAATGGCCATTCCAAAGCCAAACAAATACAAGGCGAGCAGGGTTAATCCTTGTAATCCGAAAATACCCAAAATGCTTTTTTCCGGAATAACCAAAGCGATCAATATGGCATAAACCGGAAGACGTGCCGCACAAGTTATGAATGGAACCACTAATATAGTGATGAGACGTTCTTTCCAGTTTTCGATATTTCTGGTGGCCATTACTGCCGGAATAGCACATGCCGTACCTGAAATTAAGGGCACTACGCTTTTGCCGCTTAAACCAAATTTACTCATGATCTTATCCATTAAAA
>JAGQYH010000122.1:0-3908 GCA_020436175.1 Bacteroidota bacterium | reverse complement strand
GCACATGCCGTACCTGAAATTAAGGGCACTACGCTTTTGCCGCTTAAACCAAATTTACTCATGATCTTATCCATTAAAAATACCACTCTACTCATATAACCGGTTTCTTCCAGGATGGACATGAACATAAATAAAATGGCAATTTGCGGAATAAATATGATGATTCCACCTAAACCCGGAATAACCCCATCTGCAATCAGATTGGTAAAAGAACCCGGCGGAAGATGATTGGCAGTATAGGTGCTCAGAAAGGCAAAAAATTGATCGATCATTTCCATTGGCCACGCCGCCCAGCTAAAAACTGCTTCAAAAACCAAGAGCGACAGCAAGGCAAAGATCAAGTATCCGAACACTTTATGTGTGAGAATTTTATCCAGCTTGTATCTCAGTCCGGTCGCCTTATCCAGATCTACAGTATGCGTTTTGTTCAACAGTTTACGGATATAGGCGTATCGTTCAACTGTTTCTTTGTGTTGCATTTGTTTTAAAACACTCTCCTTCAAAATAAAAGGCTGCAACTTGTTTTGGTCAATTTCCGAGATGTTCTTTAAAGCAATTTTTTGAGTGATGTTTAACCACGTTTTGTACAATGGTTGATCCGGAAATGTTTGTGATAATCGTTCGAAATAATCGTCTTCAGCATGTAAGGCATCACAAATGGGATCTGTATTTAATTGTTCAAAATTTTGAATTTCCTTTTTAAGAGTGTCGATGCCGATATTCTTTTTAGAGCTTACTAAAACCACTTGTGTTTTAAGTTCGGCTTTTAGCATTTCAATGTCAATGGTGATACCACGTTTCGGCATTTGATCCGTCATATTAATGGCCAGAATAGTGGGCAAACCAAGGTCTTTAATCTGTGTGAAAAGCAATAGATTTCGCTTTAACTGCATAACATCTGCCACCACAATTACTACGTCCAATTGATCCGCAGTACTGTATTTCAATAAAGTTTTTAGTACAATTTGCTCATCCAAAGAAGATGGATTAATGCTGTACGTTCCGGGCAAATCAATTATTTCTAAGCTTTGTGTATCGGATAGTTTTGTCTTCCCTACTTTTTTATCTACGGTTATTCCGGGATAGTTGCCTACTTTTTGGCGGAGGCCGGTAAGGGCATTAAACAGAGAGGTCTTTCCCGTATTCGGGTTTCCAACCAAAGCAGCTTTTATGATCTTTTTAGGTATCAAATTATTGCTAGGCCCTTTCAATTTTTGAAATGGTGATGAAGGCTGCAAGGTCTTTTCTGATGGATAAATGACTCCCATTCATTTTTAAATGTAAAGGGTCTTTAAATGGTGCAATTTGAATTAATTCAACCTCATTACCGGGCAAGCAACCCAATTCCTGGAGTTTTAAAGGAATTTTTTCCGTATCGAACGCTTCGATAATTCCCTTTTCGCCTATTTTCAATGATGAGATCGTTTCCATTCTATTTAGAATTAATCTAAATAACAAATTTAATAGTATTTGTGAGTAATTTACTACATTAATGTTTTAATAAAAGGGCTGCAGGTAATTTTACCTAAACTTAGTGAGCAGGACTAACAAATTTTGTGAGGGTGTTTTTCCTTTAAATAGTCAACAAAACTTGTCGGAATGAAGGACATCAAATCATTGATTTTAACGGCATAACCTTAAAAAGTCACGAACTCCTTAAACATTCATCCAAAAGTAAAAATACACTATCAATAATTTCGGATCATCAACGTCCACTGCGTGAGACATTGATGAGGGAGAAAATTGTTCTTGAATTACCTACGCCAACTGTCTCAATAAGTTATTCATATCCACTCTTTGCAACACAATTTGGTTGACATCGGAAATATTGATCCGTTCTTGGTCCATACTGTCTCTCTCCCGAATGGTGACGGTATTGTCTTCCAAAGTTTGGTGGTCGATGGTGATACAATAAGGCGTGCCAATGGCATCCATTCTTCTGTAGCGCTTTCCAATGGAATCTTTCTCTTCGTAAATGGTATCGGTTACAAACTTCAATTCGTTGAAAATGTCCAATGCTTTTTCATCCAAACCGTCTTTCTTTACCAATGGCAAAACAGCCACTTTCACCGGAGAAAGGGCCGGAGGCAACTTCAACACCACTCGGGTAGTTCCTTTTTCTTCATCTACCACTTCTTCCTGCAGTGCCTCACTCATCAACCTCAGGAACATTCTATCTAATCCGATAGAGGTTTCAATGACGTAAGGCACATAACTTTCATTTAATTCAGGATCAAAATATTGCATTTTTTTTCCGGAAAACTCTTGGTGCTGTCCAAGGTCGAAATCCGTTCTGGAGTGGATGCCTTCCAATTCTTTAAATCCTATCGGGAAGTTAAACTGAACATCTTCAGCGGCATCGGCATAATGGGCTAATTTTTCATGTACATGAAAACGAAGATCACTGTCTGCCGTTCCTAAAGCCTTGTGCCATTTCATTCGGTTTTCTTTCCAATAGTCAAACCATTTGTGTTGTTCTCCCGGGCGAATGAAAAATTGCATTTCCATTTGCTCAAATTCGCGCATTCTGAACACAAACTGTCTGGCAACGATTTCATTTCTAAAGGCTTTACCGATTTGGGCAATTCCAAATGGTATTTTCATTCTAGCCGTTTTTTGCACATTTAAGAAGTTGACAAAAATACCTTGTGCTGTTTCCGGACGGAGATAAAGATCGGAAGCATCTTCTGCTAAAGCCCCTAATTTAGTGCCGAACATTAAATTGAACTGCCGCACTTCCGTCCAGTTTTTACTGCCGCTGATAGGACAAGCAATTTCCAGTTCAATAATCAAATCTCTAAATACAGTAAGATCGTCGCTTTCTAATGCAGTCACTAGTTTTTGTTGTACTTCCTCCATTTTGGCCGCATTTCGCAACACATTCGGATTGGTTCTTCTGAATTCTGCTTCATCGAAGGCATCTCCAAATCGTTTTTGACCTTTGGCTACTTCTTTATCAATTTTAGCTTCAATTTTGGCAATGTATTCTTCTACCAAAACATCTGCCCGATATCTTTTTTTGGAATCTTTATTGTCGATCATCGGATCGTTGAAACTATCAATATGTCCGGAGGCTTTCCAAGTAGTAGGATGCATGAAAATGGCAGCATCAATACCAACGATATTATCATGCATCTGAACCATAGCTTTCCACCAATAGTCCTTAATATTGTTTTTCAACGGAGCACCATAAGGGCCGTAATCGTACACCGCTCCCAAATTGCCGTATATTTCACTGGAAGGAAAAATAAATCCATATTCCTTGCAGTGCGAGATTATCTTACTTAAATTATTGTCTTCTGCCATAAGCGCAAAGATAGTAGCTCAACACAATTTGTTCTATTTTAAATGTTGAATTTTGATTACTATTTATTCAACCATCAATTCATCATCTGCTTTATAGTAGCTTTTTATGTAATCGATCAGCAATCTTTTTGCATCTTGTAATTCTGCTTTATCTTCACTGTCATCGAGATAATAATAATCTGAATAAACATCCTCTAAATTCAGTCGCCCGGAACTGTCTAAAAGTCCGCCTGCGATGCCTAATACTTCTGAGTCGTAATATTCGTAGCTCATCAAATAGAAATAAAAGGTTTGCGGACCTTGCTCTGTATCAATCACCACCGTTTCTAAATATTTGAATTTGTCCGGAATATCATCATCGTAAGACATATATTCTCCCAATGCTAATTGAGCCAGATATTTATGCTCCATAACCTTTTTTGGAAGAAGGTCTGTACGATTGGTTTGGATCAATTCTTTCACAAAATAATAGGCATTGTAGCCATCTTGCAGAATGAGTTGTATGGTGCCTTTTCCAATTTTTACTCCTCTGGATATTTTATATAAACTAACATCCGATAAAAAATCCGGGTATTGGTACGTATTGATCAGATTAACTTTTG
>JAGQYH010000121.1 GCA_020436175.1 Bacteroidota bacterium | reverse complement strand
CAATGCCTCAGTGTGCTCAATTACCAAATAGGCTCCACTTTTCAAGGTAACGGTATTGCCAAAAGCCGATTTAATCTGTCGATTGACATTATAGGCTTCAAAGATTGGTTTCTTGGCTTTGTAAAGCTTGATGATATTTTGCTTATCCGGTGCTACTCGCTGTACATATTCTGTAACATTGCTGTGCAGTTCATGGCTGTCTGTAGAAATAGAACTAAAAGAATCATTCATGATATCCCGGATGATACTTAATGACTTATCAATTTCCGACATGATCATTTTGGGTGGATTAGCCCCTTTTAACTTCTGGGTGATGTTTTCCCATTTCTTGAGCAGATTACTGATATCCTTATGAATTTCGGCCGTCTCTTTTCCTTGTGCATTCGTTCTGGCCACGATCCCAAAATTATGAGGCTTTACGCTTTTTAAAATACTTTGTAATCGTTTTCGCTCATCCTTATCTACAATCTTCTTTGAGATCCCAACGGTATCTCCAAAAGGGGTCAAAACAATATATCGTCCCGGTAATGACAATTCGCAAGTTAATCGTGGGCCCTTTGTTGAAATGGGCTCCTTCATGATTTGAGTCAAAATCAGATCGCCCTTTTTGAGCACCTTTTCAATTAATCCGCCCTTTTCAATTTGAGCTTCTTTTTTGAAATTGGTAATGTCGGGCGACTTTGGATTATTGATAGCCTGTTGGGTATATTTGATAACCGAACGAATGTTCGGACTAAGGTCGGTGTAATGAATAAAGGCTTCCTTGGAATGTCCGATGCTCACAAAAGCCGCTTTCAAACCTGGATTTATTTTCTTAATTCTACCTAGATAAATGTTTCCGGTGCTAAAAGTCTCTTTTTCATTATCAACATGAAATTCAACCAACCGCCTATCTTCCAACAATGCTATCTGTACACCTTTCCCATTTTTCTTAATGACTAAGTCTCTTTCCATAAGATATACTTTTTCCATGCGCAATTAAGCGCCATTAAAATAATGTCATGCATGCTGCTGCTAAATATGGAGAGGGAGACTATTTCTTAGACTTGTGTCTATTTTTTCTTAGACGCTTCTTCCTTTTGTGTGTAGCTATCTTATGTCTTTTTCTTTTTTTACCACAAGGCATAATCGTATATTTTTTATTTCTTTAATCTATTTATGTATGCATCCACTTCTTGAGAAAATTCCGGAATCTGCACCAAATTTTTGCAGGCTTCCATTAAGCGAATAGCTTGATCAATGTTTCCCAATCCTTCGTTCGTTAAGGCTAAGAAATACATTGCTTCGGTATTCACCGGATCAATTTCAAGAACTCGTTCAAAGCGCTCTTGCGCTTTATCAAACTGGCCGGTTTGAAGTGAAAGCCTACCTAATCGCATTATTGCCGGTATGTAGTCAGGAATGCTATCTACAATGCCTCTCAACATCAAAATGCCCTTCATAGGTTCAGGGCTTTCCACATAAACTTCAGCCAACTTCATCTTCAAATCAATATCCTCATCAGCTGATTTTATTGCCTTTTCGTATGAAGCGAGTGCAAAGGTAAGAAGATTATCCGTAATAAGTGTGTCGCTGTAGTTTTTGTAACTATTATATAATTTATCGCCTGTTCGTTGCCAATCCGTATTTTCCTCATTGAGTTCACTACTTTTATAAAAATAGTAAGCACCTAGAGGATAGTTTCCTATAGCTTCCCAAGCTTCACTTAAACTTAAGGTGTTCTCAAAATTCGGCTGCAAGGTTAAAGCGCGTTTGAGTTCTTTTATTCTATTGGCATCGGCTTCGGGAATCTTTTGAAATTGCAGTGCTTCGTAATCTGTGAATGTATTTTGCCGCTCTATGGCCGCCGGCTCCTTGGCTGATTTCTTTGTTACTCCAAAAAAGTATAGTGCAAATACTAATACTATTCCTAATCCTATAACTAAATAATGTTCTTTGCGCACAGTAATTATTTGCGATCTTGAATGCTTTTCGCCTTCACTTTTTCCATGAAAACTTTAGCCGGTTTAAACGATGGAATATCGTGTTCAGGAATATCTATCGCAACATTTTTCTTAATGTTTCTTCCGATCTTAGCAGCTCTGGTTTTTCTAACAAAACTTCCAAACCCTCTGATATATACATTTTCACCTGCGGTTATGGAATCTTTAACCTCTTTAAAAAAGGCTTCCAATGTTACCAATACATCTACTTTCGGCACGCCGGTAGTATCTGCTATCTTATTTACGATGTCTGCTTTTCTCATGAATATTCGTATTTGGTTGAAAATGTGTTACTTCGTGCAAATTTTATATTATTTTTTCACATTTCGTAGGCTCTTCATATTTTATTTTGTTTGTAATTGAATTTAAAACACATATTCTCCTAAAAAAACCATAAAATATGGCCGGAGCAATGCAACATAAATTGTTAGACTGGTATGCCGCCAATCACCGAGCACTGCCTTGGAAATCAACTAAAGATCCCTATAAAATTTGGTTGTCTGAGATCATATTACAACAAACAAGAGTGGCTCAGGGAACCCCTTATTACTTAAAATTCATTAAAGCCTTTCCCACTGTACAAGACCTTGCCGCCGCTAAAGAAGACAATGTACTCAAACTTTGGGAAGGATTGGGCTATTATTCAAGAGCGAGGAATTTACATGCTGCCGCTAAAACCGTTGTTAATGATTTTGACGGCGTTTTTCCTAACAATTACCAAGATTTGCTGCGACTTAAAGGCGTGGGAGAATATACGGCTGCCGCCATTGCTTCTTTTGCTTTTGATGAAGCCATTGCTGTGGTTGACGGAAATGTTTATCGTGTATTGTCAAGAATCTTTGGTATTACAGAACCCATTGATACGCCTCAGGGTAAAAACCTTTTTAAATCAATTGCCCAGAAGGAATTGGATAAAGAACATCCGGCAGATTACAATCAAGCCATTATGAATTTTGGAGCATTACAGTGTACTCCTAAAAATCCAAATTGTAATGATTGCCCTTTTCAGAACGACTGTATTGCATTTAAAAAAGAAATGATCGATCTTTTACCCATCAAATCGAAAAAAATACAAAAACGAGATCGCTTCTTCAATTATTTTGTCTTTTACGACGCTCAACATATCATCATCAATAAAAGATCAGATCAGGATATTTGGAAAAATTTATATGATTTCCCAATGATTGAGTCAAACAAAAAACTAACCTCCATCGCACATCTGCGAAAACAGTCCAAAATAGTCGATAATGCCCTCAAACAAGGACAGCTTGTTCAAATAACCTCCAACTTAAAACAAGTATTGACACATCAAAACATTAGTGCTCAATTCATATTGATTGAATTAAATTCTCTAAAAAGTATGGAATTGGATGCCAAATGGACTCTTATCTTAAGGGAAGAGCTTCAACATTTCGCTTTCCCCAAGATCATCAACACATTCTTTGAGAATGAAGCTAAAATACTTTTGCATCAAGCTGAATAACTTAAGTGCAAGAATAGCTTTTAAATTTTGGAATCTGTTTATATTTGGTTATTATTAGTAAAGGAAGTTGGACAACTTCAATTGAATATCGAAAAATGAGAGGAGTAAACAAAGTAATTTTAATTGGACATTTAGGAAAAGACCCGGAAGTAAGACATTTGGATGGAAACAACGTAGTTGCGAATTTTCCGGTCGCAACGTCAGAATCATATACTACAAAAGAAGGAAACCGAGTAGAACAAACAGAATGGCACAATATTGTTTTATGGCGTAAATTGGCTGAAATAGCTGAGAAATATGTCAAAAAAGGCAGCTTAGTTTATATTGAAGGTCGTTTAAGAACCAGAAGTTGGGACGATAAAGACGGCAACAAAAAATATATCACTGAAATAGTGGGCACCAGTATGCAAATGCTGGATAAAAAAGATGGTGGCGGATCTAGCAGTGATGCTCAACACTATTCAGGCCATTCGGGCAGTAGCAGTAATGACAGTAGCGATATCGTTTTGGATGAACCTAACGATGATCTGCCATTCTGATTTTTAACCTAATTATTGAATCTTGGAAGACGACAGTTGGCAGAGTAGCTTGACACAAATATTATCGGATCTCAATATTTTCCAATACTTTCACTGGGATGGAGCCATGTTACCCGCAGTACTGATTATGCTGTTGCTAATATGGCTTTCGGCATTAGTATCAGGATCTGAAGTGGCATTCTTTTCATTAAGTCCGAAACAAATTCATGAATTAGACCTTAAACACAAGAAGGCCTACCGTATCGATCAGTTTCTAAAGCATCCCGAGCGCTTGTTGGGCACCATACTTTTAGGCAATAACTTGTTTAATGTTGCCTTTATCATGTCGTCTTATTTCGTCATCGGAAAGCTGTTCGATTTTGAAGGTAATACGACCATAGAATGGGTGTTTCAGGCCGTTATCATCACCTCCTTTCTTGTGCTTTTTGGAGAGATTATACCCAAAACCTATGCCACTAAGCGCAACCTGCAAATGGCCTTCGGAACAGTTAATCTGCTCACCTTGATGTATTTCTTAACGAGTCCATTGGTAAAGCTCTTAAATAAATCATCCGACCTTATTCAAAACAGATTGAGAAAAAAGGATTCTTCCATGACATCCGAAGATATCGATAAAGCTATTGAGCTCAGCGTTGGCACCAGCGAAACAGAAGAAAATAAGAACATTCTCAAAGGCATTGTAAAATTTGGGAACATTACCGTTAAGCAGATCATGCAATCCAGAGTGGATGTGGTAGCAGCAGACGAATCATTGAATTATGGTGAGTTGCTTAACATTGTTACCAGTTCCGGCTATTCACGAATTCCTATTTACAAAGAAAGCTTCGACAATGTAACGGGTATTCTGTATGCAAAAGATCTTTTAGCCCATATGGAACAACCTCCTGAGTTTAAATGGCAACAATTACTCAGACAGGCTTTCTATGTGCCGGAAACCAAAAAGATCAGTGATTTGCTTGAGGAATTCAGACAAAAAAGAATTCATTTAGCCATCGTGGTAGATGAATATGGTGGCGCTTCCGGTTTAATCACACTTGAAGATGTTCTGGAAGAGGTGATTGGTGAGATCATTGATGAATTTGATGATGAAGCGGAAATTCAATACAAGAAAATTGATGAAGCCACATTCCTGTTTCAAGGAAAAACACAATTAAATGATGTATGTCGTGTAGTTGGATTACCAACCGATGCTTTTAACAATTACAAAGGCGATGCCGATACTTTAGCCGGACTTATTCTGGAGATCAATGGAACATTACCCAAATCGGGTGATCTGATCACAATAGACAATTACAGTTTTAGAATAATAACCGTCAATAATATTCGTATTGTAAGGGTTCAATTAACCATTCACAATAAAGTAGATGAAGCGGCATAGCCAACTGATCATATTCACATTGATTTTATTATTCACTTTTACGGCTTGTGAAGAGGAAGTATATACACCCAAACCCAAAAGTTACTTCAGAATTGATATGCCCCAAAAACAATATCGGCCTTTTGCCGCAAATTATTGTCCGTTTGTATTCCAATATCCCGTGTACAGCACCATAGAAAAGAAAGAAAAATTCTTTAACGACGCTCCGGATCATCCTTGCTGGTTAAACATTGCCTTTCCCTATTTCAATGGGAAACTGCATTTAACCTATGTTGAAGTGGACACACCAGAAAAGCTGGAACAATCCATAAACGATGCTTACAAATACTCCATGAAGCACGTTCAAAAGGCTGATTTCATTGACGAAACCACCATCATTACCGATCAGGTTAACGGTAAATTGTTTGATTTGGGAGGCGATGTTGCCTCCAGTATTCAATTTTATGTTACCGACAGTACACAACATTTTTTACGTGGATCGCTTTATTTTAATCAGCATCCCAATGCCGATTCATTGCGGCCGGTCATTGATTTTTTGAGGGAAGATGTTTCTACCTTAATGAAAACCGTCGTTTGGGAATGATACCCTTTTGATTTGTAATTATTGTACCAAAAATTATAATAACGACAAGATTCCCGCCTTAGAAAGGAGGGGTGGCCGAAGGTCGGGGTAGTTGAGTTAGATAGTTTCGCCCATTGTTTCTATTAATAGATTTAAAACGAACAAAGATGCTAATCATGCCTTTTGTTGAAAAAATCCATGTAAATCATTTTAAATTCGTTAGAAATCAATTCACTTTAGTAAACTGATGAATGTTGATCCAAATTTATTGAATACTCCCATCGAGTTCCTAAAAGGCGTTGGTACCGCCAAAGCCAACTTGCTTCAAAAGGAACTGGGTATATTTACTTTTGGTGACCTACTCTCCCATTATCCCTATCGGCACATCGACAGAAGTCAGTTTTATCAAATAAAAGATCTCCGAAAGATCAGCGATCCGGTGCAATTGAAGGGAACATTATCCAACCTGCAAGAGATCAAACAAAGGCGCGGAAGTCGATTGACGGCACTGTTCAGCGATGAAACCGGAGGATTGGAATTGATCTGGTTCAAAGGGATTAAATGGATTAAGGAAAGCTTACAACCCGGACAAGAATATGTGATCTACGGGAAACCAACGGTGTATAAAGGACGAATGAATTTGGCACACCCCGAAATGGAACTGGCATCGGTTTTCAGCAAAAAGAAACACAGCGGTATGCGACCGCTCTACAATTCTACTGAAAAAATGAAAACAAAAGGGCTTGACAGCAGAGGGCTTTTTATCATCATGACCAACCTTATTCAGCAAGTACAACCGATTCATTTTTACGAAAATTTATCCTCCGACATTCTTGAAAAATACAGACTGATCTCGAAATTTCAGGCGATAAAACTAATTCACTTTCCACCTACCATCGACCATTTTAAACAAGCACAACGGCGACTCAAGTTTGAAGAATTATTCTTCATTCAACTGCAAATTCTAGCGCTAAAACTCAACTATCAAAAAGCACACAGCCACGCTTTTAGAGAAACCGGTGAATTGTCAAAACGCTTTTTCACCAAAGTGCTGCCGTTTGAATTGACGAATGCGCAAAAAAGAGTGATTACAGAAATCAAGACTGATCTCGCCTCCGGATTTCAGATGAATCGATTGTTACAAGGCGATGTCGGCAGCGGCAAAACCATCGTGGCGCTTTCTGCCATGCTTCATGCCATCGACAATGGCTTCCAAGCCGCGATCATGGCGCCAACTGAAATTCTCGCACAACAACATTTCAATGGCATCAAAACCTTAACCGATCAGTTGGGATTAAACATTGCTTTATTAACCGGCTCCGTAAAAGGAAAA
>JAGQYH010000120.1 GCA_020436175.1 Bacteroidota bacterium | reverse complement strand
CGGGTTATGGATTATTGGCTAGTGAAGTGGATGATGTAGCAAATGCCTTCCAGTGTTCAGGCGATTATTATTGCCTTGAAAAAGACGAAAATGCACCCAGAAATTATATTTATGATTTGGTTGACCTGGCGGAAGACAGATATACCAGAATAGGTAAAAAGACAGATGTAGTGTTTGTATTGAGTGTAGTATTACATTGGGTGTACAACGAAGATGAAATAGAGAATTTAGCTACATTAAACAGCTTAGAAGATTTGGATGCAGCGGTTCTGGCAGGAACAATCTCTGAAGATTTCAGAACAAGAATCATGGAAAACTATGATGCTTATTCCTTGCTCTACAACAGCGATTATATTAATGTAGTTGGCGCCGAGTTTGGCAATGAATTATACTTCCACCAAGAATTAACAACCTTGGATAAAACGCTTAACGGTAATCCGTTTTTCAATTTACAAACCACGTTAAATCAGGTTTATCACCGATTTGAAATGTTGGTGACCATGATCGATTTTTACAGAAGAATTTTAACGCCTGTAGATCCGGAGTTAAAAATTGGTTTACCTGCGGGAAATATTAATCATGTTGGTGGCATGACCAATTTAAATTTGGTTTACAACACGGCGATCAAAGAATTGGCATTGGATCATATTGATGCATTGGTGCATCATTTATACATTAAAAATGATGGTGCTGATGTGAATCCGGCCAACAATACCGAAGACAACGACCCACAATTGGTGGACATCAAAGAAGGATTGGAAGATTATGCTGAAGTGAAGTACACCAAGATCATGAATGAATTTGAGGAATTCTTCGATCTGAAAAATAACGACCTGAAAATTTGGTTAACGGAATGGAATGGCAATAAAGCCAGTGCCGGTTTAACTATTTGGGATGAGTGGGGCAATACCCTGCTTCACGGCATATATTTGAACCGAATGATGGAAAAGATCGGAATGGCATCTGCGGCCTCCACTTATGTTACGCTGAGTAATTTTCATACATGGACCAGCTTAAAGGATGGTTTTTTACATAACATGATCACCATGCTGGATGACCAAACTATTGTGAAGCGTGCTTCTTATTGGTCGAACTATGTAGCCGACTTTTTAAAATCAACACATGTAAGAAAATTGAGCGCCAACTTGACTACTACTCAAGCCGGTAGCGAATTTTACAAAGAAGCTTTTTATTCTTACAACCAAGAAGAAAGTGATGCTTGTCCGATTGAAAAATTAAACATTACTTTTTCCAATCTTAGAAGTGATCAAGTTACCACCACTTTTGATTTTACCAATAATATCATCACGTTAGACAATATTCAATATCATGTGTTGAATGGTAAATTAAAGGCATATAAAGGGGAAAACTTGGCGAGTGCCTGCGGTCAAAGTTATTACAATGCCTCTGAAGAGGAAGACAATTACAATATTGAACCGTTAGAGATGCCATTGGTTTTAGGACAGCCGTTTACCATTCCGGCTTACACCTCAGGAGTTTTTGAATTCTCTATTGAGCCGGTGATCAACACCTGCATTCCATTGTCCAGCCATACTTCTATTCAATCTGATGCGATTGTTTTGAATCTTTCGCCTAATCCGGTTGGTAATCTATTGACCATTGAATTGGGCAATAATTTAAATCAACTGAAAAATACCGATCTATTATTGGTGAATGCGATGGGTCAATTGGTCAACACCATTAAGGTACAAGAGCAGGTGATTCATGTTGATGTTTCCAATTATGCGAAAGGCATGTATTTTGTTTCTACCGGAACAGAAAATGACAACCGAGTGGTAGGTTCATTCGTAAAGGACTAAGTAGGCAAAAGCAACTACTCTCCTTTCATAATCAATGCCCGAATGGCCAATTCGTAAGAATTCAATCCAAAGCCCGTAATTGTGCCTAAGCAAACCGGACTGATGAAAGAATGATGTCTAAAAGATTCTCTTGCCGCCGTGTTGGAAATATGCACTTCAATCACGGGAGCATCTATCGCTCTGATGGCATCTGCCAAAGCTACTGAAGTATGCGTGTAAGCACCGGCGTTGATGATGATACCCTGAACGGAAAAACCCACTTCCTGGATCTTATCGACCAAGCTTCCTTCCGAATTGCTTTGAAAGTATTCCAACTCCACATCGAATCTGGATGTCAACTCATCAAAATACTTTTCGAACGTGGTATTCCCGTAAATGCCGGGTTCCCGTTTTCCCAATAAATTCAAATTCGGACCGTTAATGATTACCAATTTCATCGCTTCAAGGTATTAAAAATGCAAAAAATAGATGCCTTCACAATTGTAAAATTACACTACTAAATAACGATACCTAATCGTAATAATGCACAATTCTTAATAAGATTTATGTAATTCCAATTCAAATTGCGTCATTTTTGTAAAGAGCATTATGTTAAGTATGTGGATTGAGTCGAAACAGGATTATGAATTGTATTTAGGTTTTGAGAAGGCAGCCTCGGAAAACACGAGAGATGCCTACACGCGCGACCTCAATATTTTCCTTCAGTTCTTAGGGGAAAACTACGACGATCTCAGTCCTAAAAAAGTCAACCTCTCCCACATCGAAGAATTTATGTCGTACGTGTACGACTTAGGTTTAAGCAGCAGCTCACAGGCGAGAATATTATCCGGTATTAAGGCTTTTTTCAAATACTTGATATTGGAAGAAGTGATTACCGAAAACCCGACCGATTTGATCGAAGGGCCGAAATTAAGCCGTAAAATCCCCGACACCTTATCCGTTGAAGAAGTAGAATTAATGCTCAACTCCTTAGACTTATCCAAAAAAGCCAACGTAAGAAACAAAGCCATGTTGGAAACCTTGTATGGCTGTGGTTTAAGGGTCAGCGAATTGACCGATCTGCAAATTTCGTGTTTATTCTTCGAAGAGGGATTTATCAAGGTGATCGGCAAAGGCGATAAAGAACGATTGGTGCCGATTGGAGATTCAGCCATCAAATACATTCAGATCTATTTGGATACCATTCGCAGGTTTCAAACAATCGACCCTAAGCACCGCGACATATTGTTTTTGAACCGACGTGGTAAAAAGCTAACAAGAGTAATGGTGTTTATGATGATCAAGGAATTGGCGCAAACCGCCGGCATCCACAAATCAGTAAGTCCGCATACCTTCCGACATTCTTTTGCCACGCATTTGATCGAAGGCGGCGCCGGATTAAGAGCGGTACAACAGATGTTAGGCCATCAATCCATTACCACTACAGAAATTTACACGCACGTGGATCAAACCCATTTAAGAGATACGATGATTATGCATCACCCTAGGTTTCAGAATTAGCTTTGACTGGATTTTGTTTGATCTTAATTGACTTCCTTTTATTAAAATATATTGTTGGCGGTAGTTTAATTTTGAAAGATGGGTATTGGTTTGATATAACGTTTTGCAGCTTTGCGAAGGCGAAGATTTACAGCACTAACGTTCATTAGATGCACAAAGCTTGATTTTAGCACTTCACTGTCAACCTGCACTAAAGTTTGATAGGAGCACTCAGCTTGAATTTTGCACGTCACCGCCAATTGAGGCAACACGCTGTTATCACCAGTGTTTCCTTGTCTGCCGAGGTTTGTCGGACTATTTATTGCTACGTTTTTCATTGTCTTTTGTCATGCGGTGGGGCATTTTTAAAATTCCCTTTTCTCTTGGTTTGGCTTTGCAAGCTCTTTGACAAAGCTTTGCTTGTAGCGCTGGCTTGTGCGGCTTTTGCAATGTGCTTGCTTTTAGGGATGGCTAATTTCATTTATTCTGTTTTGAAGTTCTGAAATTCTCTTTACCAACCTGTCAAAAGTTAACGCCTCTCCATAAATCATAAACTTAGTCATTTCCGAATAGTCACTCTCGTATTCTTTTATAACTGTGTCTGGTGGTATGATTTTGATTTTATCGGGTGTATGATTACCATAGTCAATCCCCCTTAACGGATTAAATTTTTCTCTGTGGACAATTATGTTATTATAAAGTTCCTTGTCCTTTAATGCCGCAAATCCGTGTTCGGTGTCCATTAGCCTAACTAAGTCATAAAGGTGTCTTGAAAGTCGGTCTATGCGGATTTTTTCAGGTTCTTGGGAAAATTCTTCGTGGAGCAGAAATATCTTTTCAAGGAAAGTTCGTTGCGGTAGAACTGTTGGAATTACAAAAGCATCAGTTGCAAAATCCAACTTTGGAAAATTTAAGCCTAAAATGGAATTAATTTCCCTCCTCTCAGTCGGCTCCATTAAGGAACGAGAACTTACTTCAATCAAAACTCTTTGGGGTAGATATTCCGAAGTGTCCACTACCGAATCGTAATGAATTTCAATTACCTGTGGGTCTTTGTCCGAATCATTAACTGGCTGTGCAAATAATTCGCATTGTTTTATTGCCCCCCAATCTGTCAAAGCCTTAATTAGGCCTTTGAGAAATTCCGTTGAAATGAACTCGCAAGATTGTTTTCTGAGTTTTTTTATTTGAGTTTTGCTGATATCACCCTCAAATCCGAAAAACTTGCGGTCAATAGCCAAGTCAATGTCCTCTGAAAAACGCTCTATCAAATCCCACCCCTTGCTTAATGAAGTGCCGCCTTTAAAAACAATATCTTCACTGTATGGCAATGAGAAGGAAGCATTCAGGCACAGGGTTACCCACCAATCTTTTTCAATGGCTATGGCTGGCAGACCTGTCAATTCAGTTGCCTGATTGAGGATTTCAATTCTTCTTTCTTTTGATAATGTGAGCCAAGTGGTATTCATTTAATTGTTTGCATTAATATTCTGTTTATCCAAGCGGGGGAGAGTTTTGCATCATTGATGATGTTTTCTTTTTTCTCTTTTTTTAAAATGGCTTGAATTCTCTCTATCGTGTTTTCATCTACTTTTTTTTGTCCAATAGTTTTGAGTGCCTGAATAGCCAAACTACTGATTTCACCTTGTGCCAAAAGGTTTTTAGGACTTGTTTTTTTGAAAGTAATGGTTCGCTTACCAACTTTAACAGTTCTTGCTGCTCCGTCAGTCAGATAAACTACTTTCATTGGAATTTGGGTAGATAAGCCCAATTTGTTCAACGCCTGAACTCCTGTCGGGACAATTCTAGCTTTATCTCTCCTTGCAATGGCATTGGAAATTTCTTCGGTTGATGGAAAGAGAACACCTAGTTCTTTGTCAATTTTGGGATACAGGTAAATTCCGTGAGCCAATCGGACAAGAATTTCCTTTTCTTTTAGGCGAAGTAAAGCTTTCTTGACACTTTCGGGATTGCCATAGTCTAAGAAGTCATCCACAAAGAGAACGCTTCCCTTCGGGTAGGTCTTTAGTACTGCCGCAATTTTATTTTCTACTTGTGGTCTTTCCATTGATTTAATTTCGTCCCAAATTTAGTAAATATTTGGGACGGGATTATCAAATAGCACGAAATAGTTCTCCGTCACTTTCTATTGTATTGGGGTCAATAGGTGGTAAATCCGTTAATTCTGATTTATATTTTACTTCCGAAACCCTGTCAGGTATGCTTAGACGCTCAATTTTTGAAATATCTTGGTGTCTGTAAAATCTTATTGAGCTATTTGCTAAATTGTAATCATACTTTATCCTGATAGGCTGTTCTACTGTATTTCCAAGCGTTTTCGCAACAATTGAAAAAAGTTTGTCCATCAGTGAAATATCTGACAACTTGTTTTGGATAGATTCCAATAAGTCAGAGATACTCAGTCCGCTTGATGATTGCTTTGTAAAAACGGATGCAATTATCACTTGTTTGTCAACTGGCGGATTAAGTTGTTCCGAAGTAAAAATGTGAACCCTTTCCATATTGCTACTGCGTATCAGTATCCAATTAGAACTATTCCTTTGAGTGGAAGTTGTAATCTACCACTTACATAAAGGGTTTCAAGAAATTGAAATATTGATTTAAAGTCATCACTATTGTGATAATGATTTCTTACGGCAATTACCAAATAATCGACATTTGGCATCATACAAGCTTGAAATATATCTTTTAAAAATTGATTATTTCGGTAAGCTCTTCCGGCTTCCACTTCAATTACAATTTTACCATCTTCACTCACAGCGTCTGCATCAAAGAACTTGTCAATTTTATTGTTCAGGCTGAATAGAACCGGCACTTTGATTTTATCTATGCTGGCTTTGCTTTTTTCAACTTTGAAATGGAGCTCTTCTAAATCATCAGAAAGTACTTTTAATACACCGTCACTACTTAGATTGTTGTCGGGTGATTTTATGTATTCATAGTTTTTTTCAAAACAGTCAATAACAGCCCTTATTTCTTCAGTAATGCCAAAAGACCTTGGAAAAAGTTGATATACTAATTGATATTCCATTATGCAGCGATTTTAGTAGTTGTATTTTCTTGCGTTAGGGATTGCAGTGGAAATCCTTTTTGTGAGGCACGAGCAAAAAGATTGAAACGGAAAGCCCGACCCGATAGGGTAACGCCCAAAGCTTTAAAGGCGGCATTATCATTTTCAGGAAGTTTAATTCCTTCCAATGATTGGAGTTTCAAACCTTCATTCTTTGAAATGTACCTTTTTTGCCATCCAATAATTGGAATTTGAGTGTTGGTGCAAACAAGGGATGGGAAAAAATCAACTTTTTTCACTCTTATACCTGATGCTCTAAATTGAAGAATGTAATCAGTAATCTTTCTTCTGCCATTACCTACATTCCATTCAAGTTTTTGCCAACTTTGAGAAGGTAGTTGTCCTATTCGTTTAACCACATTCTCAATATGTTTCTTGTTTTCTTTGTAGAATTGTCGATTATACTTGATGTATCGCTGTTTCCAATCAGGAAATTCTTTATCAACTCTTGCATAACTCGGAAGATTCACAAGTTGCTGCTCTTTCGTTAGTCCTTTAAGACTCTTGCCAAAGTTCCCTTTATATTTTGAAAGTTCTGTTTCTGTTAGAATATGTGGATATTCATTTTCAAACGGATAGGTTGCTCCAAATTCCATCCCCCAAATTGGAAAGCCTGGA
This sequence comes from Bacteroidota bacterium, assembly GCA_020436175.1. Taxonomy (GTDB): domain Bacteria; phylum Bacteroidota; class Bacteroidia; order Chitinophagales; family JADIYW01; genus JAGQYH01. The sequence goes on along the minus strand of JAGQYH010000120.1, from coordinate 273 downwards.
AGTTTTACATCTTTTGGTATGCTAGTAATGAATTCTTGCCATAGTTTCAAACATTCAATGTTTGCTTTGGGAAGTCGTTTGGCATTTTCAGGGTTTTCTTCAATGTATTTATGAATATCAATTGTATTTGTTTTCAGACTGTCAATTTCATTAAAACTGAAATGATTCAAGCCATTTAATGAACCCACAATAAATATTCTTAGCCTGTGTTGCGGAATTCCAAAGTCTTGAGGAGAATAAACTTCGTGGTCAACTTGATAGCCTAAATTTTCA
>JAGQYH010000011.1 GCA_020436175.1 Bacteroidota bacterium | reverse complement strand
ATGCGTATCAGACGATCTGATGCCTAACTTATCTTCTTTAGCTCCAATTTCAAATCCGGGTGTGCCGCGTTCTACAATGATACAGTTAATGCCTTTGTGTCCTTTCTCCGGTTCTGTTTGAGCGATCACCAAATAGATATCTGCCTTTCCACCGTTGGTGATCCAGTTCTTTATGCCATTGATCAAATAATGATCTCCTTTGTCTTCTGCCGTTGTTCTTTGCATGGTAGCATCAGAACCCGCTTCCGGCTCCGACAAACAAAAGGCACCTATTTTTTGTCCGGATGCCAATGGTACCAAATATTTCTGCTTTTGCTCTTCGGTACCGTATTTCTCCAATCCCCAGCAAACTAATGAGTTGTTCACCGACATGATCACAGCACAAGAAGCATCCACTTTTGAGATCTCCTCCAATGCCAAAATATAGGAGATGGTATCCATTCCTCCACCGCCGTATTTCTCATCTACCATCATGCCCATAAATCCCAACTCTTTCATGTGTTGAACACCTTCTTCGGGATAGGTCATATCTCTATCTCTTTCGATCACGCCGTTGATCAATACATTCTGAGCCAGATCACGAGCCGCATCTCTTATTAATAATTGCTCTTCGGTTAATTTAAAATCCATGCTGTTAACTTAATAGTGCTTTTTCAATCGAATGCAAAGAAACAAAGCTCATGGCTGATATTCAACAGTTATTGGAAACCTAACAATTAGTTAGAGAAAGATTGAATAAAACAGAATGCTATTCCACTGTTGTCGGCAAGGCTTTATCCTTGTTAAAAGCGATCAATAAGAAGTAAGCGATCAAGCCTGCGACAATCACTAAAGCCGTTTGTCCGCTCCAGATCACCCATCCAAAGGCATATCCAACGGTTTCTGCCACGCCGTACATCACCAAGATTTTACTGATGAAATATGGGTATAATCCCAATCCACCCTGAACCGCCACCATAGCAATACCGCCAAAAAACAACATTGGAAATCCGGCTAAAAAGGTTACGGAACTGGTTTCGGGCAATGCCTTTAAACAAACCGCGATCATTAAATAATACTGCACCCAAATAAAGGCGGTATGCATAATGAAAACACCCGGCCGCTTCAAATCTTTGATCGAAATAATGCCCGACCACAATCCTTTTACTAAGTTGCCAATTTGGGCAGCAAAAGGCAGTTTACCGGTTTTATATAACAGTAAAGCGATCAGTCCGGCTACAGCCAAACCACCTAATATGATGAACTTACTATTGCCACCTTCCGGCATAAAACTATTGTAAAACTCAATAAAGATCTGACGCTGTAAGATCAAACATAAACCAACTACTCCTAACAAACAGATCACATCAATGGCTCTTTCTGTGATCATGGTGCCTAAGCTCTTTTGAATCGGTATTTTTTCATATCGAGCTAAAATGCTGCATCGCAACACCTCACCGAGTCTGGGAAAAGCCAAATTGGCCATGTACATCACCAACACTGCTCCAAAGGCGTTACCGATTTTCGGTTTATAACCCAATGGTTCAAACAACATCTGCCAGCGCACTGCTCTACTCCAATGGGAAGTTAACGCTATTACAATCGATAAAAATATCCACCAGTAATTCGTTTTCTTAAAAGCTTCCTTGATGATCTTCCAAATGTCCACTTTCACTTTAGATACTACATCACCGCCAACCACTGTGGCTCCTGTTCTCACATCCTTGGAAACGATGGTACCTTCATAAATACTCACCAAATAATTAGGTTCTTCCTTTTCGTTGACAAACACTGCTAAGGTATCACCCACATTGATGTAATCCGCTTCGCCGTTCCATTGTTGCAAGGTCCATACACTTTCGTTGCCGAACTGCTTTTTATCCAGTTTAACTTTTAATGGCTTCTTGAAATTATTGGCTACTAAAAAAATGATTAAAAATCCCAATCCTAGTGAGATGATCAATTTTAAAATGGACGCGGCTGATTTATTCAATGATGTATATTCTGGTAAACTCGTTATCTAAAGCGCAAATTTAATAAATTGTCACATTGTCGATCAATCTAATTGAACCCACTTTTGCAGCAATACAGGCAACAGCGCTTTCTGAATCTTTCCAATCATCAATTTTACCCAACGATTCTGCTGAAACGATCTCCAAATACTCCACATCAATTAATGGATTGGCATTCAAATTGGCGGTAAATTTTTCACTTAACGCCTTTGGTGAACTGCTGAATTGGTCGGATTGAATGGCAAAGAGTGCCTTTGACAATTGTACAGCGGCATTCCGTTCCACCGGCTTCAAACGCAGATTTCTGGAACTCATGGCCAAACCGTCAGGCTCTCTCACGATTGGGCATTGTTTGACTTCGATATCAAATTGATAAAATGATACCATTTTTTTAAGGATTAAATATTGTTGGTAATCCTTTTTGCCCAAGTAAAGTACATTCGGTTCTACAATTTCCAATAATCGTTTTACCACTTGCATAACCCCTTCAAAATGGCCGGGACGATGGGCACCTTCCAACACATTGGCAATGTTTCCGAGGTCAATTTCCAGATCAAAGGCGGTGGAGGAAGGATAAATATTGGCCACATCAGGAATAAAGACCACATGACAACCGGCTTGGAATAATAAATCTTTATCCTTTTCAATGGTGATGGGATACTTATCAAAGTCTTCTTGCTCATTAAATTGTGTGGGATTCACAAAAATGCTGCAGATGACAAGATCATTTTCAGTTTTGGCTGCCTCAATTAAAGAGATATGACCTTCATGCAAAGCACCCATAGTCGGCACAAAGCCTATTTTTAAATGCTTTTCTCGCTGAGCTTTGCTCCATTTATTTAGATTCTCCGAATTTTTGAACTCTATCATAATGAAGTTGTAAAAATACGTTAATTGCCAATTTGTTAGCGATGACTTAAAAGGGCTTTCCATATAAAATTCGTACCTTCGCCCGTCGTTCAGAAAGCCCTCAACGAAAAACGAAAGTATAGATATTATGACGAATAATAGAATCTTATTTATTACTCAAGAAATGAACCCTTACCTGGCACTGTCAGAAATTGGAAAAACAGTGCGACAATTACCACAATATGTTCAGGAGAATGGAATGGAGATCAGGGTATTGATGCCTAGATTCGGGAACATCAATGAAAGAAGAAACCGTTTGCACGAAGTAGTAAGACTTTCAGGGATGAATATTATTATTGATGATGAAGATTTCCCATTGATCATCAAGGTAGCATCCTTGCCGGGTGCGCGCATTCAAGTGTACTTTCTGGATAATGAAGAATACTTCAAAAGAAAATTTGTTTTCAGAGATAAAGAGAAGAAATTCTACAACGACAACTCGGACAGAACAATTTTCTTCTGTAAAGGTGCTTTGGAAACCGTTAAAAAGTTTGGATGGGCACCGGATATTATACACTGCCACGGCTGGATGACCAGCTTAGTACCCCTTTATTTAAAGACCATACATGAAGGCGACCCTGTTTTTGCAGAAGCCAAAGTGGTTTACAGCATTTACAACGAAGGATTCTCAGAAAAGATGGACGAATCATTCATTGAAAAAGCACAAGTGGGTGATGTGGTCACGGCTGATCATTTGAAACCATTTGAAGGACTGACTTTTGAGGCACTTCAAAAAGGAGGCATACAATACAGTGATGCAGTCATTGAAGGAGAGGCAGACATGGAAATAAAAGGCTACAAAGATGCTGCAAAAGATAAAACTTGGTTAGAATTGGACTATTCTGAAGATGTTCTTTCAAAATATCTTGAGTTTTATAAAATGTTGATCGGATAAATTGCGTTTAATTGCAAACTTAGATAGTAAGGATTTGATGAAATACTGGTTATTAATTTTTTCGGCATGCAGTTTACTCCTTTGGAGCTGTAATGATACGATACCTGTGGGCGCAGAAATTTTGCCCGGAACTGACGGACAAGGAAACTTCTTTAGCGATACGACCACCATCTATTCTACTACTGTTCGGGAAGATTCTCTTAGGAGTGATAAACTTTTTTTAAGCCAATTAGGATTCTCGAACGATCCGATCTTTGGCAAGACGAAAAGTTCATTGATGATGGGCTTTAGAGTTCCTTATGTTGTGGTCAATGCCGATTTATTAGACACCATTGGTGGCTACCAATTAGATTCTGTTGTACTTTCTTTAATAGTGGATGACGTATATGGCGATTCAACCCAACCCATGAGTTTCAAGGTGTACAAGCTAGTGACTCCTTTGAGTAATGAAGTGGCTCATTTTTCCAACATCAACTTCGAACAAAGCATGCTTGAAGTAGGTAGGATTGAAAATTACATTCCCAAGCTTAGTAATGAGTTTGAAGAAGATACCTTATATACGGAATTGGGGCATCAGTTGCGCATTCATTTGAACCCATTCTTTGGTCAGTCACTGATCAATATTTTAGGAACAAATCAAATTTCATCGAATGCATTATTGCATCAGGTATTGCCCGGTTTGATTGTTATTCCTGAAGAACAAGACGGTAGCATCTTAGAAATTGATATGCTAACCAATTCATTGGAAACGTCAAGAGTAAATGCCTTACAAGATTCAAGATTGCACCTTTATTATAAGAACTCGGAAGGCAAGAATTTAGACCTGATGTTTCCTGCTTCCATCCTTGATCTGGGTATTAGCCAATATGTACACGATTATTCTTCTACCAATGTTGAAACAGCCCTTCAGTCTACCAGTCCAACCGGTGATGCTGTTAACTACATTCAAGGGTTAGCAGGTGTCAAAACTAAGTTGGAATTTCCATATTTGATGTCTTACGGTAATGTGGCAGTTCAAAAAGCAGAACTGGTGATAACCAGAGCTGTTGATGGTTTCGAAGACACTTACAGCCCGCCGGACAGATTATTTGCTTTAAAAATTGGAGAAGACGGCGGCAATGAGAATACTCCTGATTTTATCAGGTTTTCAGATGCTCATATCGGAGGATTTTCCGAAGAGGTAGTTTTACCTACCGGTGAAGAAGTACTTCGTTACAGACTGAATATATCCGATTACATTCAAGATGTGATATCAGGCAAAGAACCTAATGACGGGATGTATATTACATTATATGGTGCACAGGATCTGGATCTTATCACGCTGAACAATAGTGATCTTATTCCCGATAGAATAGTTATTGGAGGTGGTAATAATTCATTAAACAGCTTCAAATTAAAGCTGGAATTGACATTTGCTAACTTGGAATAGTTATATTTGCAGTACAATTGTTATCTCCTTACAAGAAAACTTACAAAGTATTATTCGGGTTATTTTATTAATGTGACTTACATTACATTCAATCGTCACATTAGCAACGCTGATTTTTAAAATTCGAATGTTATTACATTTATTAAATACAAATTGATTTTATGTGTGGTATTGTTGCATACATCGGAGATAAAGAAGCCTATCCCATTCTTATTAATGGACTTAAAAGACTGGAATACAGAGGATATGACAGTTCGGGAATAGCCGTTTTGAACGGTATGGAGAAAATTACGATCCACAAGAAAAAAGGAAAAGTTTCAAAGCTTGAGGAAGCCATTAACGGAACCAAGATTTCTGGTTCTGTAGGCATTGGTCATACCCGGTGGGCAACTCATGGACCGGCAAATGATGTGAATGCACATCCCCATTATTCTGAATCCGGTAAAATTGCCGTCATCCATAATGGTATCATTGAAAACTATATCAGCTTAAAAAGGGAATTATTAGAAGATGGTTATACCTTTAAATCTGACACGGATACTGAAGTAATTGTTCAGCTCATCGAACAAATTAAACTTAAAGCCAATGTTGAATTGGAAGAAGCGGTAAGAATTGCACTGGGTAAAGTGGTGGGTGCTTATGCTATTGTGGTGATATCGGAAGATGAACCGGACAAACTGATTGCCGCCAAAATGAGCAGTCCGATGGTCATTGGCTATGGCGAAAACGAATTCTTTGTGGGATCTGACGGTGCGCCAATTGTTGAGCATACGCGAAAAGTATCTTATTTGGAAGATGGCCAGATGGTTGTCTTAAACAAAGACGGCTCTTATTACTTTAAATACATTAAAGAAAATACCAACTTTATTCCTTTTGTGGATGAATTGACTTATAAGTTGGAAGAGCTAGAAAAAGGTGGTTTTGAGCACTTTATGCTAAAAGAAATCTATGAGCAACCCAGAGCTATAAGAGACAGTATCAGAGGTAGAATTAGTTCCAGTGAACAATTTGCAAGACTAGGTGGTATTTATGAATATGAAAATGCCTTTGTCAATGCTGATCGTTTAATTTTCATTGCCTGCGGCACTTCATGGCACTCTGCTTTGGTAGCAGAATATTTGATTGAAGATTTGGCCAGAATTCCGGTTGAAGTAGAATATGCATCTGAATTCAGATATCGAAACCCAATAATTACTGAAAAAGATATTGTTATAGCCATTTCACAATCGGGTGAAACAGCAGATACAAAAGCAGCCTTAGAATTAGCTAAATCAAAAGGGGCTATGACCTACGGTATCTGCAATGTTGTAGGCAGTGCTATCAGCAGAATGTCCGACGCGGGATCCTATACACATGCCGGAACTGAAATCGGTGTCGCCTCTACGAAAGCATTTACTACTCAATTGGCGGTATTGTCGATTATGGCTATTGAATTAGCCAAACGTAAAGGTCGATTATCAGTAAACAGATTTCAGAGTTTACTAACCGAATTGGATCAATTACCCGAAAAGGTGGAAATTGCTCTAAAATGTAATAGTATTACTAAAGTGATTGCTGATATTTTTCAAGATGCCAATAATTTCCTTTATTTAGGAAGAGGTTACAATTTCCCGATTGCTTTGGAAGGAGCCCTAAAACTAAAAGAGATTTCCTATATACATGCCGAAGGTTACCCTGCTGCAGAAATGAAACACGGACCTATTGCCCTTATTGATGAAAATATGCCGGTATTGGTTATTGCTCCAAAAAGAGGACACTACGATAAGGTGATCAGTAATATGGAAGAAATCAAAGCCCGAAAAGGGAAAATTATTGCAGTGGTTACGGAAGGAGATGAAGAGATCAGCCGTTTAGCAGATTTTGTTATTCCTATACCGGATACAGAAGAATGTTTTACTCCCATTTTGGCGACAATCCCACTTCAATTACTGGCCTATCACATTGCTGTAATGAGAAATTGCAATGTTGATCAGCCCAGGAATTTAGCCAAATCCGTTACAGTAGAATAATTCATTGATCGTAACTTTTAGATTTGTTTTTGGCACACTTTTGGTCACTGTTTAGCCGTTATAAAAGTCTTCAATTGTAGAATATGAAAGTTATCTTTTCAATCGCTATATTTTTATTCATCGGTTCTCCCATGATCAAAGCCCAATTCAATGCTAAAGATTCTTTGGTATTTGAAGCTTATGAAGACAGCATCAACATTTTTAGTGATTCACTATTTAACAGTCCGATCGAAAAGACCAGAAAATTAGCGAGTTACAGCATTATCAAGCTATTGAAAACAGCGCTTTTAAAAGACAATTCCTATTACTATGACTTTCCTAATGTAAAGGCGATTTCGATAGTAAAAACTGATGATGATGCCTTTAGAATATTTACCTGGCAATTGATCCTTGATAACAATACCTATAAATATTTTGGCGCCCTTCAATTGAGATCCAAAACACTTTCATTGATTCCTTTGATCGACAACTCTGCTATGCTGGACAATGATAAATTACCCACAATGATTACCGGTAATGATAACTGGATCGGAGCTTTGTATTACGACATTAAAAAAGTGAAAGAAGGCAAGGATGTTTACTATACCGTATTTGGATATGACGGAAACAATGCTTTAAGCACTAAAAAAATTATAGATGTCATCACCTTTGAAGAAGGAGATAAGATCAAATTCGGGGCGCCCATTTTTCATTTACCGGATGGTAAGACAGCCGCCCGATATATTATGGAATATAAAAAAGGGGTATCGACCAGTGCTAGATTTTCTGCGGAATACAATAAAATTGTAATCGATCATTTGATTCCTGAACAAGAAGGAAGCGAAGGTCTTTATTACACTTATGTTCCCGATGGATCTTACGATGGATTCGAATGGAAAAAAGGCAAATGGCAGTATATCGACAAACTATTCGATTTCAAATTGGAAGACGGTGAATTCCCTACCGGCCACTAAAGGCTTTAAAAAGGAGCTTCATCAAAATCATCCGCATCCGGCAAAGATCGATCTTCATTCATTTTCGACCCCATTGTTATAATATTACTAGGTCCATCTTCATCGGAATCACCCATTCCAAAATCACCAAACGAATTTAGATTGTCGAATTTGACGAATTTATTGATGAATTTCAAGCTGACCGTTCCGGTAGAACCATTTCTATGCTTGGCAATGATCACCTCCGCTGTACCTTGTGTCGAAACACCTTCTTCATCTGTCATAAAGCCGTAATAATCAGGTCGGTATAAGAAAACAACCATATCTGCATCCTGCTCAATAGCACCCGATTCTCTTAAATCAGATAACATAGGTCGCTTATCACCTCCTCTAGTTTCCACCGCTCTACTCAATTGTGATAAAGCAATTACCGGCACATCCAATTCCTTAGCAATACTTTTTAATGATCGTGAAATGTTACTGATCTCTTGTTCTCTTGTTCCTCCACTTCCCTTTTCTCCGGTTCCACTCATCAATTGCAAATAATCGATAATAATCAATTGAATATCATGCGCGCTTTTCAATCTTCGGCATTGCGCCCTCAATTCAAAGATGTTTATAGCAGGAGTATCAATAATAAATAACGGAGCATTGGATAGCTTCTCCACCTTTTTATTCAGTTCCATCCATTCGTGTTCTTGTAATCGACCATTTTTGATCTTCTCCCCTTCAATCTCCGTTTCTGCCACGATCAATCTTTTTGCCAATTGAGTAGCTCCCATCTCCAATGAAAAAATAGCTACTGCGGAATTATTGTCGACTGCAGCATTTCTTGCCATGTTTAATACGAAAGAGGTTTTTCCCATTGCCGGTCTGGCTGCTACGATCACTAAATCCGTTTTTTGCCATCCGGAAGTAATTCTATCCAACTCCGTAAAACCACTCGGCAAGCCAATTAAACCTTTGCTTTCTCTAACCTCACTAATCTCATTTAATGCCTGCGCCACCAAATGATTCATATCTTGCATTCCTCTTCGCAAGTTATTATTCGTGATCTCAAAAATATTCTTCTCCGCTTTATCCAACAGATCAAAAACATCTGTAGTATCTTCATAAGCTTCTTCTATGATTTTCGAAGACACTCTGATCAATTCCCGTTGAATGAATTTCTGTACAATTATTCTTGAATGGTATTCTGAGTTGGCAGACGATGCTACCCTATTGGTCAGCTCCGTTAAATGGTAAGGCCCACCAACCGCTTCCAATTTTCCGTTCTTTTTTAACTGCTCGGTAACCGTTAATATGTCAATCGGCTCAGATTGTTCAAAAAGTTGAAGAATAGCTCTATAAATCTCTACATTCTTGTTATCATAAAAGCTTTCCGGTTTCAAAATATCTACTACATCACCAATGGAATGTTTATCGATCATTAGAGCACCTAATACTGCTTGTTCCAAATCTCTGGCTTGCGGTGGCAACTTGCCAAACATTACCGAAGAAAGGTCTGCTCCTTTTTGTTGAAATGACTTAACTTGTTTTAATACGTTACCAGTGGTGGTGGCTGATTCATCCATTATTGCTGTAGCTTTTCAATGATTATTGTAAATAATTTAAAGGTGGGACTTCAAATTCCGATGCAAGATAAGCGCAAAAAATTTGAACCCAACATCTTTCTAAATTCTTTTTTAAAACGTTATACACTGTTCATTACTTGGTTATTTAAGGGGATAAAAATTCACAAATCACTGTCTATCAAGGCCTCTAAAAAAAATCAATTGTTCATTACTTGTGAATATTAAATTCTCATTATAAAACCGATGTGGATGATGGGTTTATAACGTCAAAAAAGTATTGATAAGTCTGTGAATTACTTCCTCAAAATTGTTAATTATAAAAGATACGTTTTTATAAAAACTAATCCAACTAAAAAATCTGATTTCAATTGCCATTACAATTCCTTGCTAATATTTATACTTTTGCAAGTAAAATTCAAAACATCAAGTGGCCACATTAGCAGTTGAAGGAATGCATTTTTATGCCTTTCATGGATATTATGAATCAGAAAGGAAGGTTGGTGGGCAGTACACCGTAGATGTTTATGTCACTTTACCTGATAATGTTGGTCGATCCGACGAGTTAAGCACAACCTTAAATTATGAAACCATACATTCTATCACCCGGGAAGTGATGTCTGTTTCATCTCATTTAATTGAACATGTTTGCCAAGAGTTATTAGCCTCGCTAAGAAACAAATTTCCGGAAATTGAAAAATTCAAAGTAAAAGTTAAGAAACATCATCCTCCATTACCGGGAGAAGTGGATGCCACCTTTATTGAAATGGAAGGTTAAAAATATGCTGTCATATTAGATTTCCCTCAAAAAAATTTACTTTATAAACGCAAATCACTACATTTGCAACCCTTCATAAATCGAAGGAAGTCTAATAGAATAAAATTATTTTAAGGTCGGTTGGCCGAGTGGCTAGGCAGTGGTCTGCAAAACCATCTACGGCGGTTCAAATCCGCCACCGACCTCCAAAGTTAAATCCAACATGTTGTTGATCAATGTGTTGGATTTTTTGTTTGCGCTCATTTCTACGGCTATTCCATATTCGTTTCTTCCTCTTATCTTTGATCCCGAGATGCTAATCAATTCAGAGAACGATCTAAAAGAATTTTATCAAAAGCATTATGAAGCTAGTGTTCGACAAGCTTTTCGAATCACTAATGATCTCCCGTTCGCCGAAGACCTTGTGCAAGATTGTATGGTTAAACTGTGGGAACGAAGAATTGAATTGTCACAAAAAGAGGATCTTGTTTTCTATTTTAAGCGGATGGTCAGGAATATATCTATTGACCATTTAAGAAAAAAATGTCCTCTTACAGATACCCCGGAGTTATCCGATGTAAGTGAACCTGTTACCTATACCTTAGAATACAGCGAATTAAGTCATTCTATTGATCAGATCATTGATTCCCTCCCTGAAAAATGCCGACAAGTTTTTGTGTTAAGCAGGTATGAGCAAATGACCTATCAACAAATTGCCGAACATCTAAAAATATCCAACAAAACAGTAGAAAATCAGATATCTAAAGCGCTAAAGGTGCTGCGCTCCGGCTTAGGCGAACAATTATTTTCACTTTTTTTCTAATTTTTCTGAGGATGGCATAGGGGTAGCATCCATTTAATACGTGTAATAAGTGAACCAAGTTTTTTAAACCATTTTTTTACACTTAAATTTTAAGATCATGCAATCAAGAACCACATTGATTTTTTTCGTTGCCCTACTTTTGGGATTCACTTCTTGTAACAAAATTATCATGCCTTCGGGCAACATTACGCAAGAAAATTATTCCTTTACCGATTATCAAGCTATTGATGTTTCGGATGCATTTGATGTTTCGCTAACCTTTTCTCCAACAGTTGATGGAGTAATTATTGAAGCCGACGACAATGTTCATCAATACATCGACATTAAAAAAATTGGAAATCGATTGTACCTTGGAGTAGAAAGAAATTTCAATTTACAAGGCCCTGCAACATTGAAAGCTTACATTTCTACGAATGAATCCATTAACGGACTTTATGCTTCCGGGGCATCTACTTTAAGGATCGTCGATACGTTAGCCCGCACAAATGTTACAATGGAAGCTTCCGGTGCCAGCCGAATTTTTGGATCCGTAAATATTGATGACCTATCCATTAAAGCCAGTGGCGCATCCAACGTCAATTTAGATGGCACTACAAAAGAATTATCCGTTACTGCATCCGGGGCCAGTCAGATTGGAGGATTTGATCTCCTCAATGAAGACATAAATATTGTGCTCTCCGGAGCCAGTACCGGCTCTTTAAGTTTTGAAGGCAATATGGATGTGGAAGCTTCAGGTGCCAGCACTATCTATTATAAAGGCAACGGCACTATTCAGTCGCAAGCACTGAGTGGTGCGTCGGAAATTATACCTGTCGATTAACAATAACCCATAAACTACTTTTTCAATTATGAGTAAGGACTTATTTACACATTTGATTCTCAAGCATTTTCAGGGAACTATCACCAAAGAAGAACAACTTGAGTTGGATCGCTGGTTAAAAGAAGATGATGCCCATCAACAGTTGTACAAGCAACTGGAGTTATCCTGGCAACATTCGGAGGAATATAAATCTGATTTTCAAGTTGATCTTGATAAAGGATGGAAAGCCATATCTACCAGGATAGAGCATCAAAATAAGTCCAAAAAGGTAATACCGTTCTATCGACAACCTGCCTTGCGAATAGCGGCATCCGTAATATTATTGCTTGGCGTGGTTTGGTTAGTAGCAACACTTAGCCGTTCTCCCAACAATGATGTTCTCTGGTCATCCGTTCAAACCAATGAAGGTGAAGTAAAGTCTGTTACCTTACCCGATAGTTCGATCGTGTGGCTCAATGAGAACAGCATCATAAAATATGCTACTGCCTTTTCTGAAAGGATGGTGCAACTAACCGGTGAAGCTGAATTCAATGTACAACACAATGCCGAAAGCCCCTTCACAGTGGTAGCCAATGGATCAAAAACCACCGTTTTAGGCACTCAATTTAATGTATTAACAGCTGAAAATGCTGTAAATGTATCACTCATTGAAGGTCGTGTTTCTTTTGAATCGCCGGAAGCCAATAAGGTCTTTCTAATGCCCGGGCAAACGGCCAAATACGACCCGATTAACAAAGAAGTTAAAGTAGTTAAAACCAAAACTGATAACATTAATGCCTGGAGAACAGGAATGCTTGCATTTGACAATGAGCCAATTGAAAATGTAGTTTCCGATCTAGAGGCCTATTTTAATCGAACCATTCAACTTAAAAATGAAAGTCCTGTGGAATGTTTGTTCACAGGCACTTTCAAAACACCAACTTATGATGAGGTATTGGCTGTACTTTCTTTCACCTTCGACCTAAACCAATCGGAGGACAATGGCCTACAAATCCTCACCATTAACAGTTGCCAATAAAACCAAGAACCATGAACAAATTATTGATTTACCTTTTGGTGCTTTTCACCTTCTTTACTGGAGTTGTTGAAGCACAGACCAGCCATTCCGTGGAATGGAGTTATAAAAATGTCCCTTTAAAACAAATATTATCTGATATTGAAGCCACCGAAAATGTTACTTTTTCCTATGGCAATATCAAAATTGACAAAAATGTTTCCATTGAATTCAAGGGACTTTTTGCAGATGGTTTAAACGAACTATTTGCACCTGAAAACATCATTTACAAGATAATTGATGATCAGATAGTCTTAAAATATGCTACCATTAATGGAGAAGACATAAAAGGACGTGTAATGGATATGGATGCAGATTATCCATTGATCGGCGCAACCATTATTATTATCGGGTCAGATCCTTTAATAGGCACCACCACCGATGAAGACGGCTACTTTAGAATTAGTAATTTGGAAGTCGGACGATACGATCTGAGTGTCGATTATATAGGATACGATTCTAAAATAATACCGCAAGTACAGGTGACCACAGGGAAAGAAGCATTCATTAAGGTAGGCTTGACCGAATCATTTATGGAGTTAGAAGAAGTGGTGATCATGGCTACGGTTGACCCAAAAAAACCATTGAATGAGATGACTACCTTAAGTGCCCGATCTTTTTCTATGGAAGAAGCTAAGCGATATGCTGCTGCCGTTTCTGATCCGGCAAGGATGGCGCAATCGTATGCAGGTGTTTCGAGCGGAGGAGACGACTTATCGAATGAGATCATTATCAGAGGAAACTCGGCCAGAGGCTTATTGTGGCGTTTAGATGGCATCGAGATTCCAAATCCAAATCATTTTGGAGATTTAGGCAGTGGTGGCGGAAACATTAGTATGTTGAGCGCTACTACCTTAAGCAATTCTGATTTTTATACCGGCGCCTTCCCGGCAGAATTCGGCAATGCCTTAAGCGGTGTTTTTGACCTTAAGATGAGAAATGGCAATATAGATAAGAGAGAGCATAGTATAATGTTTGGCAATCTTGGATTAGAAGTTGGCACTGAAGGTTACTTTAAAAAAGGAACCAATGCCTCTTATTTATTCAATTACAGATTTTCAACTTTAGGATTTATGGGTAAATTTTTACCCTCGCTACAAGATGCCATTCCTGCATATCAGGATCTTTCCTTTAAAATTAATGTGCCTACACAAAAAGCCGGCACTTTCAGCTTGATCGGATTGGGCGGTATCAGCACAGAAGAAGAAACCGGTATCAGAGACAGTACCCAATGGTTGGGAGGAAGCAGCCACTACGATTACAATGAGAAATCGCGATTAGGAGTTATTGGATTAGCCCATAATTACGTATTTCCCAATTTCAAATCTTCTCTACATTCCTCCGTTTCCGCTTCCGCTTATACCTATACCGATCTAACAGAATTATTACTTGCCTCAAGAAACTATGAATTAAAAAATGTTGACCAAACCAATTTTGGAGATTATAGTATTGCAATTGCTTCCACCTTTAATCATAAGTTTAATGCCCGCCATAAAATTAAGGCCGGTATCACCCTCAATCATAAGATCTATAACTATGAATATGAAACAGTAGAGCCTGACAGCACATCGATTGTTTCCTTTTTCAAGAACAAAGGAAATGCTCAATTTCTGGAATCCTATTTTCAATGGAGATACAAATTCGGAGATAACTGGACATTGAATAGTGGTATTAATTTCTCCTATCTAATGCTCAATAAAACCTATAGTCTGGATCCTCGAATCGGCATTAAATGGGATTTCAAACCCAACCAGAGTTTGGCTTTTGCGGCAGGTTTACACAGCAGACCCGAACATACTTCTACCTATTTAATGGAGAGAATTGAAAACGGTATGGTCAAGAGTCCGAATTTAAACCTAGAAATGACCAAAGCCATTCATTTGGTGTTGGCCTACGATCTCAATTTTGCCAAAGACTTCAGGTTTAAGGCAGAAGCTTATTACCAATTCTTGTATAATGTTCCTGTTTCTGTTAATCAATCGAGTGGCTTTTCAGTGCTCAATACATCCGGAGTATTTGATATCATTTATATGAACGATCAGAATGGAGAGGTATTGGTAAGCGAGGGTACCGGTGTTAACTATGGTATTGACCTAACATTGGAAAAATTCTTCTCCAAAGGTTACTACTTTCTAGTGACCGGTTCTTTATTTGATTCCAAGTATTCCACCTTAAATAATGAGTACTTCAGAACAATATATGCGAACAATTTTATTTTCAATGCTTTAGGTGGTAAAGAGTTCACCGTAGGCAAAAAGAAAAACAATCTCTTTGCCCTCAATGGTAAAGTTACCTGTTATGGAGGCAGAAGACAAACTCCGATAGATGAAGCGGCTTCCATAGAAACCGGCCAAACTGTTTACAAGGAAGATGTCTATTTCACTGATAGATTGGCCCCATATTATCGGTTTGATTTAGGCGTTGCCTATACTATTAACGCCAGAAGATCGTCTCATTCACTTATGTTCGATGTCCAAAATTTGACCAATCATTTTAACACTTCATTTCAATATTATGAGCCGGATGTTAATCAAATTGTTACGGTATATCAAAATGGAGTTATTCCAATTATCAATTACAGAGTAGAGTTCTAAAATTCGTTTATTCTTGATTTAATCATAACCTTAATTTTCTTTTCTTTGTAAAAGAACATGGCAAATGTAAGCATGCTAATTTTATAACTTAACCCAGATATATGACATTGTATAGATCATTTTTTAAATCACTAGTATTAACACTTGTATTTTTTGTAGCTGTTATTTCTTGTAAAGAAGATATTCTTATCATCGAAGACATGCCGGTTCCTATCACGCAAATTCTAAGAGGTGTAGAAGTTGAATTGGATCCATCCGGCTATAATCCATTAGCAGCTTATATCAATTTAGATATGTACTCCGGACAAGAAGTGAGTGATGTTTTGATTAGAGTGATCGGAAAAAATGGTCCTGCCTCTGACGTAGAAGCGTCGGAAAGCATAACGGATACAGCGGTTCAATTGACTATTCTGGGTTTGTATGGTGATTACGACAATGAAGTGGAGCTCACTTTCTTAAAAGCCAATGGTTTTGCATTATCGGACACCATTATTACCATTACCACCGAAGCGCTGTCAGCAGAATTACCGACTATAACTATAGATGTACCGGCCACCACCAATTGGGGTGGCAAAATGCAGTTGGTCAGTTATTGGGGTGGCACAGGCACTTTGCCCGGTGATTTTTTCGCCCAAATGCCATTTATGATGGACAAGTTCGGAGATATAAGATGGTACTTGGACTATTCTTCACATCCGGTATTGTTTGGTATGAATTATGTTAATGGTATGGAGGTACTGACCAATGGAAACTTGTTTTTCGGAACAGCGATGAGCATTCCTTTTGGTGCTAATAATTCGCCTAATGATATATTTGAAATTGACCGATTGGGAAATGTTGTTAATAGATGGCCGATACCCGGATATCAAACTCACCATGAAGTATTGGAAAAACCGGACGGTAATTTTATTGCAACCGTTACCAAATTTTCAGCTCCAACGGTGGAAGATTTCTTAATTGAAATTGACAGAACTTCCGGTAACATTATTAAAGAATGGGATTTGCGCGAAGCATTGGATTACGACCGACAAACTTTCACGACCGATATTGTCGATTGGCTGCATGTTAATGGGATTGCTTATGATGATGTTGATAACAGCATCATCGTATCCGGTAGAACACAATGTGTTTTCAAGGTAGATTATAACAATAAAGCTCAATGGATCTTGAGTCCGCATCAAGGATGGGGCAACAGTGGCGCCGGTGATAACCTGAATGAGGTTTTGCTGACACCATTAGATGAGACCGGCACAACGATAATCGACACTAGTATTCTTAAAGGATGGGCCAGAACTGAAAATTTTGATTGGACTTGGGGACAACACGCTCCAAAGATTCTTCCCAATGGCAACTTACTTCTGTTTGATAACGGAGACAATAGAACTTTTTCCGGTAATGCTCCCGAAGTGGCATTCAGCCGAGCAGTGGAGTACACTATTGACGAAGCTAACCTTACCGTTCAACAGAAATGGAATTTTGGAGAATCTTATGGGTTTGATGCCTTTTCAAGAATAGTATCAGACGCAGACTGGATGGAAGAATTCAATAGCGTTGTCATTACATTCGGATCTGTTATACAAGATGGTGACTATGGTAAGATAGTGGAAGTGAACAGGAGTACGGATCAAGTGCTTTTTGAAGCCACTATCAAAGCTCCCGCAGCTTTCTTTAGTTTGCTTACTATGCACCGCTCAGAACGTGTATCTATATATTAAGATTTAGAACACATTTCAACATATAACGCAAAGAGGCACCTTAAAATTAAGGTGCCTTTTTTTATTGAGATAGGAGAATTTGCTACTTGTTATGCAATCCTACTGATTCTTCATTTGATCTCTCCACTGCAATTCGAATCTCTGATATGTGCCCTTCTCTGTCGTCCGCTGTAATTAACAAGTCTCGATCAAAATCAATGATATAAAGAACCTCATTGGCATTGGTTTGCCATACACCATTGCCGCTAAACGTACTGATGTCTTGTGCTAAAAATGGATGATCGTAATTGTAAAAATCATAATCATCTGTTTCAGATGACCACCAACCGGCAGGTGTGGTATTGTAAGAGATCAACTCGTGTTCAAGTTTCACCATTCTGATATCTACTTCATCCAATGCCCCTTTGTCTGTAACAGTAAGATCAAACGTCAAATCCTTGCCGGCAGGAAGAATGAGATATTTTTGCGAGTAATCCGTCTTGCTAGACAAGGCATATACATTGCCGTTGTAAGCGATTTTAAATTCAATTTCTGGAGCATTTCCGTCCTCCACTTGTACCAATACTTCCTCTTTAGAACAAGATGATAGTATTCCAATGATAAATACTACGGCTAACATTAACATGTTGATGAACACATTTTTCATGACTAATAATTTTAAATTGAATAATTACTTTTCATAATGATATCACCCGGTTACCAATATTGTTACCCGCCTATACAATAGCCGTATTCATTCGAAAAATTCGCAGACCAACAAATTACCATGTCACAAACCAAACATAAAAGAAATGCATTTCCCTAAGAGTTGATATACTTTTATTACCAGAGAGTGAAACGAAACACCTATAAACACCCCTTACATTACCATAAAAACCCTGCTTTCTCTCTGAGCAGGGCTTTTTTTTATCTATAATCTCCTACTTCTCTATTTAGAAAACTTATTCCTTACATTTCCTATGCATGCCTTTCTTATAGAGTTAGGCATTTATACTAAAAATATATTGCTTTAAAATTTGACATTTTCGCTCGAAGCAATGTAATATTATAATTGTTTTTAGATATTTGACTTCGGATAATTTGAGTTCTTAAGTTAATTTTTCGGACTTAAAATTTTTTTTTACAAGCATATTAATATATTTACTACTTACTTTATAAACACACTTATTTAACGACATAATGGACTTCGTAACATTTAAGGATAAACTGGCAAGTGAAGATTTAAAGGCAACAAAACCAACACCTGAAATGTTGGCATTTCTCAATGGGAAATATGCTGATAAAGAGATTTTGGGAACTTACAGGATCAATGAAAGTTTTGCCGCTGTTTACTTCAAACAAAAATTATGGGAAAAGCTGGCTTTTTTCAAAGATGGTGATTGGATCGAAACACGCGTAAACTCTCTAAAAAACAAATTACCCGATGATGTTAACGACGCGCTTTCCAAAGCGATCAAAAACACCTTTTCTATTGTAAAAGTGGAGTCCGTCATTAGTGAAAATGGAGATTTCTATTTCTATGTGATCATCAAAATGTCAGGCAAGAAAAGAATGATCCATATTAATAAAGCCGGAGAGGTCCTTGTAAATGAAAAATATGTTGAAAATTATATTCGTTTAGAAGAAGATGATGAAGACGAAGATGAAGAAGGCGATGAGGATGATGAAGAGGCAGAAGAGATAGAAATTGACGAAGATGTTGACGATTATGACGATTAATTATTAAATTGAGTAAGTAAACAAGTTTGTCGTACTAAAAATTCAGTGATGAGTTTTAATAGAAAGCAAAAAGCCCCGCAAAAAAAAAAGGAGAAAGAAAATGAAGTTCCTCCTGTTAAAAAATCAACGCCTAATCACTCTTTAAACGAGAAAAAATTCAAGAAGTATAAAATGAGAGCCATCGATCTCGATGACTACGACGATGATGAAGAGCTGTAGTTCTTATTGATCATCTAATGATTTTATCACTTTTTTAGGTAGCTTGGCTTTTACGATCTCATAAGATTGTTGAATATAATATTGCCATTGCTCTTGGTTGAATACCTCAGCATCTTCGATATATATCCAATTGTATCTGGCTAAATATGGCGCCGGACGAATACCCGGTTTTTCGATCAATTCATCATATTCTTCTTTGGTAACTTTTAAGGACAGTCCAAATGGAGATGAATCCAAACCGGTAACACAAAACATTTTGCCGCCGATCAAAAAACAAAGGTCATTCTCCCATTTAATATCCTCTTGCACATGAGGCAGAGACAAAACAAATGCTCTTATCAATTCGATGTTCATTACATACTTTTTGCCATAACTCTATTCATCAAATACCTTTCACAGACTTTACCGCTTTCATCATGTCTTCATATACTTCAATAGATTCTTGTGTTTTACCCAATTTCTTTAATGCCTTGATCTTAGACATGTAGGCATTGGTATATACCTTATCTATAGCTATCGTTTGATCGAATTGCGTAATGGCCTCATCATATTGACCTAATTGCATCAAAGATTCACCTTTGTTATAATACGAATAGGGATAATCGGGATTAATTTCAATGGAGGTATTATAAGCTTTGATGGCCGCCTCATTATGGCCCATTTTGTTCAACACCATGCCTTTTAAGGTATGATAAAATACCACTAAGCTATCCTCCGAAATGGCCTCATTGATTAGCTTGACACATTCAATACCATACTTTCTTTGAAGTCCGGTATTGGTGGTGCCCAGAATATTTCGGTAAGCATTCGCCGCCGACATAAAATGGTATTTGCTCATTAGCGTACTGTAATAAGGGTGATCTTCACCAATCAATTCTGCCGATAATTTAAGATCATCTGACCAAGCGGCATATTTGATATCCGCTTGTTTCCAACGTTTTTCTATATCTGTAAGATCATTGATGTATCGCTGAGATTCTTCTTGTAGCATCGCCGCCAAATTTCTGGTTAATAAGGACGTCAGATTTTCATTCACGTGTTGATCTAATAACTGATCTAAAAAATAGGCTGCATTATTATTTTCCGGAGTTCGAAGCTGGCCTTTGCTTAAACTTTTATGATAGGCTTCATAAATTTTCTTTTGCTCATCCGTTAAATCCTTTAAAAACATGTCTTCATAGCCTTTGCCCTTCACCGCAGTCATAGTTTTGGATATCGCCTGATCATTTTCCAACTTCGCCAACAATTCTTCATTCACCCATCCTATCTGCTTGTTCATCGGTCCGTAAATACCCGGAAACTGACTCACCGGATGAGCATCTTTCGGAACATTGGTACTGAGGTAAACATTTATTTCATTTAAACTGATCTTACCATCCGGCACACCCATACCATCCGCCTTGCCATACAAACCATTAATCAGGTGATATGAAAACAAACCTCTGCCATTGCCCCATTGCTTGCCTTCTATGGAAATTTCATCCGGCTGGCAAGATAATAACCGCACTTCATCTGCCACATTTTGCGATAAAACCTTAGCCGTTACTATCGCATTATTATTGGCAGTGCTATTCAAATTACCACTATGACAGGCATCCCCGATAAAAAAGACATCCGCCTTATTATGGATGGACAAAGTATTGATGAAATTGTTGAGGATATCTACATTGATGGAATTGGTATAATAACTGTGTTTGGGAGTTTCATGGGTTAATAGGAATCCTGATTTAAATATCGTTGCATTTTCAGAATCACCATGACCTGAAAAATAGATATAAACCCTGTCCTTCTCCTGAACAAAGGCTACCAGGTTTTCCAAAGCAGCATAAATACTGCTGGATATAGCTTCTTCATTCAAAAACATCTTTATATTACTCGAGTCTCCCTTCGATGGCATTGTGTGCAGCAAATACTCCCTGAAAGCAATGGCATCATCATCAGCAAATTCCAGATCCTCTATGTTTCTATAATCGGAAATACCGATGATCAACGCATGGGTATGAGGCTGCACCGATGCAAATCCCATCCCATTATTCTGAGCCCTTACATTGAATAAGAACATCATTAGCACGGCTAATAAAAAAGCAGATCGTTTCATTTGTACAAATATTGATTTATTTTGAAACGCTATGGCATTCAAAATAAGTATTGATACAGTATATGTAAGACACTAAATATATCAAAATCACACCAAAAAGATACGGCAAAAAGAATGCCTATTGTATGATCTCTCCGTTCTTATCACAAATGGTAAACTCCATTAGATCAAAACTGCTGTCACCAATGATATTCAACCACGATCTGTATTTCATGAACCATTTGCGTTGAAATGCCTTAAAGCGCTGTCTTAGATAAGCTTCGACAAACGGATGCACATAAAGTGTTCTGGCATGCGTTACCGTATCCATAGATTTGTGCAGCTCTCTACTGATTTCATCGATCAACAACAAGCAGCTTTCCATTCTTCCGTTTTGAGGCGGCGTTGGTTCTGTGGTATCGATCGTTAATTCAGCACTGGAACGCTGACGTGTAATTTCCATCAATCCGAACTTACTGATCGGCAAAATGCTATGCTTCGATTTATCGGGTTTAAGTGCTACCTGCATCACCTTGAGTATCTCATTCCTGTAGGCAGCTGATTTCATATCGATAAAATCCACCACTA
>JAGQYH010000119.1 GCA_020436175.1 Bacteroidota bacterium | reverse complement strand
TATTGTCAAAATTGGGCGGTAGTGGAATTGTATATGTTAGAAGCCGCAAAAAAACCAAGCAAATTTCAGACTATCTAAATGAGAACCAATATCGATCTACATTTTATCATGCAGGATTAGAACCTGAAAGTAGGAATGAACGGCAAGAAAGTTGGATGAAGGGAGAGATACCGATCATGGTTTGCACCAATGCCTTTGGCATGGGAATCGATAAAGCTAATGTCCGATTTGTAATCCATTGGGATGTTCCCGAATCTTTGGAGGCGTATTATCAGGAAGCAGGAAGAGCCGGAAGAGATGGTAAGATGTCGTATGCTGTATTGTTGTATAATAAAAGTAATATCACCCGTTTACAGAACGGGGCAGACAGAAAGTTTCCGGAGATCGATACCATAAAGCTTATCTACAATGCCATCTGCAATCATTTAAAAGTAGCGGTGAACAGTGGTTTTATGATGAGTTATGATTTTGATGTGGTTCGATTTGCCCAATTGTTTAAATTGAGTATTGTTACCGCTCATAATGTAATTGACATTTTAGAGCAGGAAGGCTACTGGGTAACCAATCAAAGTTTTCATTTACCCAGTAGATTGAAATTTACGATGGACAAAAGAGACATTTACAAATTTCAGGTTGAAAATGAAAAATATGATAAACCAATACAACTTTTATTGAGGACGTATGGCGGTATTTTGGATCACTATATTGTTATAAGTGAACAGTATATGGCGGATAGGTTGAAAGTGAAAGTGGAAGCGCTTATTCAGACATTAAGAACATTAAAGGAAAAAGGTGTAGTAAATTATGTGCCATATAGAAGTAATCCCGGTTTGACATTTTTGAAGAACAGAGTGCCGGACAGATCACTGGTGTTGGATCGTTCTTTTTGGATAACCAGAAAGGAAGTGTTTGAAGAGAAAGCTGATGCCATGGTCAAATATTGCTTACAAGAGGATGAATGCAAACAGATTACCATTGCTAAATATTTTGGAGAAAGCGCAACTCTGCCCTGTGGCAAGTGTAATGTTTGCATTGAAAGTAAGGCCAAAAAATTGAGTAATACGGAGTTCAAACGTATTCAGCAATTGATCTTAGAAAAGTTAAATCTTTCATCTATGCTAAAAATGGACGATTTAGTGAAAGGATTGAATTTTCATGAAAAGCAAAATTACTTACAAAGTTTACGTCAAATGATGGATGAAGAAGAGATCAAAATGGAGGAAGGGCAGGTGATTAGGTTGCGGCATTAATCTTTAAAGAAAAACATATGAAAAATCTAAAAACTTGCAGAGTAAACATCATGATCTCAAACATGAATGAAGCCATCGATTTTTATCTGGGAAAATTAGGACTTGAATTGCTGAACCGATATGGCGATCACTATGCTGAAATTCAAGCACCGGATTTGTTAATTGGACTTCATCCGGCAAAGAATAATACAGCCTACGGTAACAACATTTCAATTGGCTTCGGTGTGCTGAATTTCGATGACACCGTAAATGATTTGTCAGCCAAAGGCATCACACTAACCATACAACAGGAGGGTTGGATTAGATTGGCGTATTTTAAAGATTTGGATAATAATGAACTGTTTTTAGCAGAACGAAAGGAGTAAATGAGGATTTGAATGTATTTTCTCTACTTGATGTCAGGATATTTTTCTTTTACTACTTTTAATTTTTCTCGTGTTATTTCTATCAAATCAATGTCCAATTCTCTGCAAAATTTAAGCAAATAGACAAAAATATCTGCTGCCTCAAAGCCTAGTTCTTTTTTATCTTTTAAACTTATCCGGTGACCTCTATTAATAATGGTTTGATCCCACTGAAAATGCTCCAATAATTCTGCTGCTTCAATCACTATGGATTTCGCCAGATCTTCGGGAGCCTGTTTTTGCCAATGCTTTTGTTCGTCAAGAATGGCAATCTCTTTCAATAGTAGGTCTAAACTCATAATTAAAAGTTTGTTTAAAGCTAATATTTAAATAGAACAAACCTCAAAAAATTGGCATTTGGAGCCATGCAACACATTATTGAAACGATTTAGAATATGCTTCTTAAATTTGTGCCAACCGATCAAATCATTGAAAAAGTCTGCACCCAAAATAATATTAACGGTTACCAACGATCTAAATTTTGATCAAAGGATGCACAGAATTTGCGATAGTCTGCAACGACATGGTTATGAAGTTATTTTGGTCGGTCGGGAAAGCAAACATTCGCTGCCGTTAAAAAAGCAATTGTACCAACAAGTGAGATTGAAAGGTTGGTTCAAAAGAAATCTTTTTTTCTATGCTGAGTATAATATTCGATTATGGATATACTTATTGTTCAATAGGTTTGATGTAGTTTGCGGTGTTGATCTGGATACTTTATTGGCGGCTTATTTTTCTGCATTGATGAAAAGAAAAAAATGTGTGTATGATGCACATGAATATTTTCCGGAGTTGCCGGAGTTGCAAGGGCGAAGAGGGGTTAAATCCTTTTGGACAGCTGTTGAACGATTACTATTACCTAAAGTATCCGATGTTTATACGGTAAGCAATGGAATCAAAGCTATTTTTGAAAATCGATACAAGCGAACTGTGCACTTGATCAGAAACTTACCGCACTTAAATATTGTGCCGGGAGCAATTGTCGACCAGCCCTATATGCTCTACCAAGGAGCTTTAAATGTTGGACGCGGTTTGGAGACTTTGATCAGTATTATGCCAAGCATCAATGCACAATTATGGTTGGCAGGAGAAGGCGATCTTTCAGATGAATTACGATCATTAGCCTCGAAAAAGTTGAGTAAAGCAGAGTCTGGTAAGATTAGGTTTTTAGGAAAAGTTGATCCTAATGAACTGAAGCAAATTACCGCCAATGCGATATTGGGTGTAAACCTACTGGAACCGATGGGGGAAAGTTATTATCACTCATTAAGCAATAAGTTTTTTGATTACGTGATGGCAGCCATTCCACAAATATGCATTAGTTTTCCTGAATACCAACGTTTAAATGCCGAACACAAAGTGGCCATTCTGGTAGATGATCTGGACAAAGCAACATTAATTAATCAAATTAATGAGTTGTTGAACAATGTAGCTTTAAGACAAGAATTGATCAATAACTGTTTGATGGCCAGAAAAGAATGGAATTGGGAACAAGAAGAGAAAATCTTATCAGAAATTTATCGTCAACTTGTCTAAACAAAAATTACATATCATTTCATTTGCCGTGCCAGATCCACCGGATTATGGTGGCGTGATAGATGTGTTCTATAAAATAAAAGCATTGGCTGATCAAAATGTAGGAGTTATACTGCACTGCTATCAATATAATTCTGAAACGGTAAGCAATAAATTATCAGCGTTGTGTGAAGAAGTTCATTACTATCCGCGACAGATGTCGTGGCGAAAAGCCATCAGCACCACACCATATATTATGTCTAGCAGAAAGGATGATCGTTTACTTCATAGACTTAAACAAGATGAGTTTCCAATTTTGTTTGAAGGCATGCATACGACGGCTATTGTGGATCATTTGGTTGGCGATAATAGAAAATTAGCTTTGCGTATGCATAATATTGAATGGGACTATTATAAAAGCTTGGCTCAGCAAGAAAGTAATTGGTTCAAGAGAATTTACTATTATTTGGAAAGTGTGAAGTTGGTAAACTCCAATCATTTGCTAACCAAAATGGATGTGATATTTACTATTTCTCAAAAAGAACAAGAGGAGTTGTCGAAGCGTTATTCGAAATGTGAATATTTGCCGGTTTTCCATGCCAATGAGAATATTACCGGTCAACAGGGTAGAGGCCAATATATTTTATACCATGGAAATTTAACCGTAGCAGAGAATAAGAAGGCCGTCAATTTCATTGTAAGTGAATTATACCAAAAGTTAGGATTGG
Organism: Bacteroidota bacterium; assembly: GCA_020436175.1. Classification (GTDB taxonomy): domain Bacteria; phylum Bacteroidota; class Bacteroidia; order Chitinophagales; family JADIYW01; genus JAGQYH01. The sequence continues at coordinate 3,424 of JAGQYH010000119.1, read as the reverse complement.
ATATTCCTATCATCATAGCCGGTAAATTTAATGAACAGGATGCCGATGCCATTGATACCATTCAACATGTAACTTTTAAACCTAATCCATCAAAAGAAGAGATGGATGATTTGATCAGAAACGCACAAATTCATCTTTTGCCAACTTTTCAATCCACCGGTATCAAATTAAAATTGATCAATGCACTGTTTAAAGGCCGACATTGTATTGTTAATTCAACTATGGTCGAAGGCACCGGATTAGATCATCTTTGCCATGTAACAGACACACCACAAGAAATGTTGGATCAGATCAAAAAAATATGGTCAAAAGATTTTGGTGAAGCAGAAATAAAAGCCAGAACCGCTTATATGGATCAACACTTTTCAAACAAAAAAGGAGCGATACAACTTATTGAATCGTTAAACTCTCTTCCATAACTACTTTTCCGCCAACACATTTTATTATGGTGGAAGGAAATTTTTCCATGATAGAATAATCGTGCGTAGCTACTAAAAAGGTCGTACTCGTATTCTTATTGATCTCAAACAACAATTTCATGATGTCATCAGAAGTATCCGGATCCAAATTTCCGGTGGGCTCGTCTGCCAAAACAATCTCCGGATGATTCAATAATGCTCTTGCAATAACTACTCTTTGCTGTTCGCCACCGGACAATTCATGAGGTTTCTTAAAATGTTTGGTATTGAGTTTCACCAAAGTGAGTACTTCTTCAATTCTATTCTTTATTTTTTGATCGTCTTTCCAACCTGTGGCTTTCAGCACAAACTTTAAGTTCTCATCTACCGTTCTGTCCGTTAGTAATTGAAAATCCTGAAAGACAATGCCTAGTTTTCTTCTTAAGTAAGGCAATTGCTTTAAAGTCAAGTGCTCTAATTCAAAATCCACCACTTTACCTTTGCCGGATTGAAGGGCTAAATCGCCGTACAATATTTTCAGCAAACTGCTTTTTCCGCTTCCGGTCTGACCGATCAGGTAAATAAAATCTCCTTTTTTGATATCTATATTGACGTCGGACAACACCAATGTTTCTTGCTGGTAAATATTCGCATTTTGTAAAGAGACAACTACATTCGACACTTTGTATGATTTTTGTGATTCTAAACACTAATATAGTAGTTGAACGTTATAGCGTAATAAATTGATATGCACAGACGGTGTAAAGCAGGAAATAAATGATTGCAGAAATAAAAGTAAAATTACGGTTGATGTAGACTTTAAAACTATTTCGGTAAATTAAATGTTTGGCATAACCGGTATAAGCAGGTTAATGTAAAAAGTAATATCTTTAAAATTATGATCCCTAAGCATACCTTAAAATATTGGATTGGTGTATTGGTTCTACTGATAGTGGGATTCACAGCTTGTGAAGAGGAGATCATTAAGGCCGATAGTACAGTTGATAAGACCTATTATCCTTTAATTATTGGGAATTATGTAGTATATCAATTGGATTCCATTATTTATGACGATTTTGATGGTTCTGATACAACAATTACTTTATTTGTCAGAGAATTGGTGGAATCAAAATTTATTGATGCCGGTGGAAATGAAGTTTATCGAATAGAACGAGCCTATAAAAGGAGCCTGACTAATGTATGGGGCTCGGCAGGCTACGACATTTGGTATGCCAACTTCACAGAAAATAATGCAGAGAAAGTAGAAGAAAACCAACGATATATTAAGTTGGCTTTTCCTTTAAGGTTGGGAAAAGAATGGTTAGGTAATCAATACATCAATACACAGCCCATCAGCGACGGTGGAATCGATAGCATGATCGAAAACCCTTTGGTTTATCTGGATGGTTGGATGTATGAAGTGACTGCTTTAAATGAGGCTAAAACTATTGGCAATTTGTCATTTGATTCAACTGTAACCGTTGTCCAGCATCAATATGGAATTCAAACGGATACCATTGGTGGTCAGGAGATTTATGCCAAGAATATCGGATTGATCTACAAAGACTTATGGGTGTTATCTACCCAATGCAATAGATGTAATGCCAATGATACGGCCTGTAAGTTGGAATGTTTTAATTCGCCTTGGCTGGATAAAGCAGAAGCCGGATTTGTACTTAAAATGAAAGCAATTGAATATGGTGCGCTCTAGATATATATGCTGGGCGTTATTGTATTTCTTAATGCCCTTAACTGTTCCCTTAGTTGCTCAGGAAGCGGCATTTAAATATGTGGTGTATTTTCAGGATAAGGAAGGCACTCCATATTCATTGGAAAGTCCTCAAGCCTTTATGACGGAAAAAGCATTGGAAAGAAGGACGAGATACAATATTCCTCTAATGGAAAATGACTTACCGGTTGCTCCTGCATACATCAGTCAAATGGAAGTTTTGGGTTACGAAGTATTGTCCAGTAGCCGATGGCTGAATGCCATACTGATACAGTCGGATCAGCAGTTGAATATAGTAGAAGTTGAGAATGAACCCTTTGTGAGGGCAGTAACATGGGTTTCTCAACATATTCCCGGAGGTAGAAGCAATGTGTCCGTTGAATATAACAATACATTGTTTTGGCAAGGACAGTACAATATTGATTATGGTGTTACTGCCGGACAGATTGATTTGTTGAATGGTCAGTATTTACACAATGAAGGATGGCAAGGAGACGATATGGTCATCGGTGTTTTAGATGCAGGTTTTTCTAATGTTCCGGAAATTGCTGGTTTCAATTCGCTTTTTCAGGAAAACAGATTGCTGGGAACCAAAGATATGGTTGATTATGATGACAATGTATTTGAATCTTCGGGTCATGGCACTTCCGTTCTGAGCTTAATGGCAGGGAATATTACAGGTGAGTTTTTAGGAACCGCACCGCAGGCTTCCTATGTATTGGTCAGAACTGAAGATACGGGGAGCGAGCAATTGGTGGAGGAATTTAACTATGTGTTAGGATTAGAATATGCGGATCAGATGGGTGTGGATGTGATCAATACTTCTTTGGGTTATACTCGTTTTAATTATCCGGAAATGGATCACGATCCACTCGAATTGAATGGCGATCATCTGATTGCTTCAAAAGGAGCGGACATTGGAGCCTCTAAAGGAATGTTAGTGATCAATAGTGCCGGTAATTTAGGCGACCGGGATTGGCAATATATCAGTATGCCTTCCGATGCCGATAGCATTCTGGCTGTTGGGTCAGTTAACCCATTTGGGCAACGGTCAGGCTTTAGCGGTATTGGGCATCCCAACTTTCCGAATATCAAACCCAACGTAATGTCACAAGGCGAAGAAATCGCCGTTTTAGATGTTGATGGTACTATTTCTTATGGCGGAGGAACTTCTTATTCTGCTCCTTTAGTTGCCGGATTAGCCGCCTGTTTATGGCAGGCCTTTCCGGAGAAGAACAATATGGAAATTATCAGTGCTATTGAAAGAAGCAGCTCGCAATACTTTGCTCCAGATAAG
>JAGQYH010000118.1 GCA_020436175.1 Bacteroidota bacterium | reverse complement strand
TCCATCGTTTATCGGCAATGCCTGCCCCTGCCAAGTGAATGATATGATCCACCTTTAAAGCACCGTCTTGTATGGTTTGATCCTTTATATTCCAATTCCAATAATGTATTCCATCCTTCAAACCTTGCGTAGATCTGGATAAAATATGTACTTCATGACCATCTTCTCTTAAAAGTTGTGAAATTCTATTCCCTAATAGTCCGGTTCCTCCTGTAATCAATACTTTAGCCATAATATCTATTATAGTTATAAAGAAAAGTAATATCTTTAGCCCTCTTTATTTAACAAAACAAATTCGATAATGTTGAGAAACCATAAACTTTCTACCTTAACCCTGTTATTCGTAGCATTGATTTCCGTAAGATGCGGTTCCGGCGGCACTTCTACCACCTCCTCTGATGCTACCAAAGTGAAAATGTTTTCCCTGTCAGATCCGCAAAGCTTAAATCCATACAATGCGCAAGGAGAACAAAGAACCTATATGGGCTATCAGGTTTCTCAATGTTTAGTCAATACAGACTTTAAAACGTATCAACCCGTGCCCGTTTTGGCAAAGGAAAGACCGGTATTTAGTGATGCCGGCAATGGTTTAAGCAAAATGTCTTTGGAAATTCGACCGGAAGCGGTTTGGGACAATGGTACTCCTGTAACAGCAGAAGATGTTGCTTTTTCCTTAAAAGTACTTAGAACACCAAAAACTGATAATGAACACCTTAAACCACTATTAGAGTTTATTAAAGCGGTAGAAATTGATCCGGAAAATCCTAAAAAGTTCGATTTAATCATTGAACCCTATATGATTGCAGAAGGTATTCTTTCAGACCTTCCAATCCTTCCAAGATATGTTTACGATCCGGAAGATCTTTTAGGAGGTTATACTGTGGCCGGCATGGTAGCCAATAAAGCTGACCTTCCTAATGATCCTGTTTTAGACAAATATGCAGAACAATTTAACTCTGAAAAATTCAAAAGAGAGGTGATGGCCGGTTCCGGACCTTATACTTTTGATCGATGGGAAACCAACCAAAGACAAGTATTCAAGTTAAAAGAAGATTGGTATGGCCATCAATTAAAAGATGAAAACCATTGGTTCCAAGCTTATCCTAAAGAATTGATCTATGAAACAATCACAGATCTAACTACAGCTGTAGTAGCCTTAAAAGGGGAGAGTATTGATGTAATGAGAAGTATTAATCCTAAGGATTTTGTTGAAGATCTCAGAGAAAATGAGAAATTCCTTGAAAAATTCGAGACTTACACACCTCCACAATTCTCTTACGATTACATCGGTTTAAATTTAAGAAACCCTAAGTTCGAAGATGTTAAAACGAGATTGGCACTAGCTTATTTGATGGATGTAAATCAGTTGGTGGAGTCATTTTGCTTCGGTTTAGGTGTGCCTGTGGCCAGCATCATTCACCCTTCTTTAAAAGATCGATTGAATCCGGACATTAAGCCTATTCCTTTTGATATTGAAAAGGCCAAAGTTTTATTGAAAGAAGCAGGTTGGGGCGATGCCAACGGCGATGGAATCCTAGATAGAGAATATGACGGCGAACAGTTGGATTTTAAATTCGTGATCAACTACAACAATGGAAACGACAGAAGAAAAACAGCCTGCCTGATCTTCCAAGAAGCTTGCAGAAAAGTAGGTATCGAAGTGAATATTCAAGTGTTGGAATGGTCTAATATTTTGGAGGCAACAAAAAAACACGAATTTGAAGCATATGTCGGTGGATGGATCTCTTCTCCGAATGAAAGTGATCCGACGCAAATTTGGCATACACAATCCTATAATGGCGGCTCAAACTATGTTGGTTTCGGTAATGCACAATCTGATGCTTTAATTGAAGAAATAAGAAGAACATTGGATGCAGATAAGCGAAATGAATTATTCAAAGAACTTCAAGCAGTTATCAGAGCTGAAATGCCTTACATCTTTTTACTTTCGCAAAAGGAGAGAATTGCCATTCATAAAAAATATGATAACGCAGAAGCTTCCGGTATCCGTCCTGGATATTGGATGAATGGATTTATGCCTAAAGAAACAATGTAAGAAGACCGGTCTATGCTAGAATACATTGTAAAGAGAATCTTCATATTTATTCCAACATTGATCATCATTTCAATGGCGATCTTCTTCTTGAACCTTATGGCTCCGGGCGACCCCGTGGAGTCTATGCTGAATTTATCCAGTGGAGGAGAAGCCGGTGGAAATATGGCAGATAAAATGTCCGGCGAAGAAGCCTATTTGAAAAAGAGAGCAGAATTGAATTTGGATCAACCCATTTTCTATTTTGCGTTGACTTCAAAAGCCTATCCGGACACACTTTACCGTATCCCTAGAAAATGGCATCGGGAAACTCTGCACAAAATGATTGGCACCTATGGCAACTGGGAACAGATCAATGCTTACTATCAAGAACTTCAATCCTTTGAAAACGATGTTATTCAAGTTAAAAGAGACTCGCTTAATCCAAAAGCGCTGATCAAAATAAGGGAGAACATCGGCAATCTTTACAATAACAGCGAAGAAGAAAAAGTAACCAAGTACTTTAGCAATATTGAAAGTTATATTGATGATGCGCCTTCCACAATGGCTTTATCCGGTTCATTTACAGCATTAAAAGATGCCCACAATGCCGTCCTTACTAAAGCTACCAAATGGAAAACAAAAATTCCGAAATTTTCTTGGTATGGCTTGAAAAATCAATATCATATTTGGTTTTCGAATTTTGTTCAACTGGATTTTGGAATGTCTCTTCAAGACAAACAACCTATTGCGCACAAAATTAAAAGCAATATTGCTGTAACCATGACCATCAGTTTGTTATCGATTCTTCTCACTTATTTAATTGCCATTCCGCTTGGGATTTTTTCTGCAAGGAATAAAGGAAGATTTTCCGATAATGTGACGACAACCGTTCTATTTGTGCTGTACTCCTTGCCCAATTTCTGGATTGCAACCCTATTGATCATTTACTTGTGTTCTCCTGAAAATTTAAATTGGTTCCCTCCATATGGATTGGGTGAGTTTTCGGAAGGCATGAACTTTTTCCAAAAATTAGGCGTACGAGCTTACCACATTGTATTGCCATTGTTTTGCTGGACCTATGGCAGCTTGGCATTCCTTTCCCGACAGATGAGAGGTGGAATGTTGAATGTCTTAGGACAAGATTTCATTAGAACTGCCAGAGCCAAAGGTTTGGAAGAAAACAGAGTGATTTACAAACATGCATTTAGGAACTCTTTATTGCCGGTAATCACCATTTTCGGTAATGTTTTTCCGGCAATGATCTCCGGATCAATCATTATAGAAGTAATCTTCTCGTTACCGGGAATGGGCAGAATGTTACTGAATGCCATCGTGTTTAAAGACTTTCCGGTAGTATTTACATTGGTGTTGTTAACCGCATTTTTAACTATGTTGGGATACTTGATAGCAGATATTTTATATGCTGTGGTTGACCCAAGAATTTCATACAAATAAGGCACACTAAATGAGCAACGACTTAAATAAAGAGGCGAATGAACTGAATAAGGGTGTAAATGATCTTAAAGATGAACAAGTACAACTGGCCATTAATAACAGCAATGACGAACAAAGCTATTGGTCTAATGTAAAGCGTCAATACAAGAAAAACAAACGTGCCGTATTTGCCATTTATGTCGTAGGCTTTTTAGCATTAATCGCCATTTTTGCAGATTTTTTAGCCAACGAAAAACCGATTGTCTGTAAATATGAAGGAAAAATAAGCGCACCGGTATTTAAAGGTTATATGGTCGATGCCGGGTGGGCAAAATGGCCTAAGCAATTTCAAAATGTTGAATGGAAAGATCTGGATTACGATTTTGCTGTTTGGCCTTTGATCCCTTATTTACCTACTAACTTAGATTTTAGAAACGATAAATTTGTCGGCCCCTTTGAAAAGCAGAATGTTAAATCAAGAAAGTGGCGGCATCGATTGGGAACGGATCAATTAGGAAGAGATGTTTTATCCGGAATGATCCATGGTACCCGAGTAGCGTTTTTAGTAGGGATTGTCTCCATGACCATCGCCACATTTATCGGCATTTTGTTAGGTTCTTTAGCCGGATTTTTCGGAGATAATGAATTGAAAACAAGTAGAGCATCTATAATCTTTGGGGCTCTATTCTTCTTCCCTGCTGTCTTTTACGGATTTACTTCCAGAAAGTATGACATTAACAATTTTGGTCAGTTTTTATTGAGTTTACTGATTTTTTTCGGCATTATAACCTTAGGCATTTTTATAGGTAAGTTATTTAAGAAAATCCCGGTATTGGGAAAACAAGTCGCTATACCGGTAGACATTCTTATCACAAGATTGATTGAAGTCGTTGTTTCTGTTCCGGTATTGGTTTTGGTGTTAGCCATCACTGCCGTGTTGAGTAAACCATCTATTTTATATGTTATGGTGATCATCGGAATGGTAAGATGGACAGGTATTGCGAGATTTACAAGGGCAGAATTAATGCGTCAAAAGAGATTAGAATACATTGAAGCTTCTAAAGCGTTAGGATTCTCCAGGGTAAGATCGTTGTTAAAACATGCTTTACCCAATTCACTTTCGCCGGTATTTATTGCTGTGGCTTTTGGTGTGGCCGCTTCCATTTTGATTGAAGCATTTCTATCTTTCTTAGGTGTCGGTGTGCCGGTAGAAACCGTAACATGGGGTCAACTATTATCTGCTTCCAGAAAAGCAACTGATGCCTGGTGGTTGGCTATTTTCCCGGGTTTTGCCATATTTATTACCGTTACAATGTTTAATTTGATAGGTGAAGGACTTACCGACGCACTTGATCCGCGACAAAAGCGTTAGTATAAATATTATCTGACATTGCGAGTAACGAAGCAATTTGTAGAATAAAGCTGGATGCCATACGTCACGCCCTTAAAGAGTTTAACGTATTTCGTTTAGCGTAAAGCTTTAAAAATGAAAACGATAACATTCACCATCCTATTCGCCATTGTAGCAACCGTATTAGTCAATGCCCAATCCATTGAGATCTCACCTACACAAAAAATGGTTAGTAAATATGACGATTATGAGGTGGTAGGCACCAACTCTATCGGCACAATTGTGCATTACTACTCTAAGGGGAACAACAAGCTTCAGGTCTTTAACTCTAAGTTGAGGCCGTTCAATGAAGTAGATCTTAACTTCGACGAAAAAGGCTCTAAAATTGAAAAAATATTACTCACTAAAGATCTTATTCTTGTTTTTTATTCTGTTTTGGAAAGAGATTATGAGTATTTAAAAGTCAAGCGAATCAACTATCGGTTGGATGCTCTGAAAGAAGGAACACTTTTAGATTCCATCAAGAGAAGCGCCATCAACAGCTATGAGGGCTATTTTGTAAAACCATCTCTCAACGACCAATATTATGTAGCTTTCACATACGATCAAAAACCCAATAGAATGGAAGTCCATTATACTTTAATGGACAAACAATTGAAGGTTTTAAAATCAGCGGACATTTATACAGACGACAAGACCAATTTAACACTGGAATCCGTTAAAGTCAATAATCATGGCGATCTGCTGGTGGTGGTAGGCCATCTCAACAGAAGATCAAGTGATGATGAAGACTTTTCTTTTAAATCCTTTACCGTCAACTATATCTCCGGGGATAATTACGAGACCAGCATCAGCAGCATCACAGATGAAAACTATTTATACAAAGATCTGGTAACAAATTGGGATGAAGAAAACCGAACCGCCATTTTGGTGGGCACTTATCAAAAGATCAAGGAAAGAGAAGACATCGGTGTATTTTATACCGCTATTAAATCGGCTGGTCAAACTATTGATTATAACAAAATTGCCTTTAAAGAAGAGGATTTTGCCGGCACCAATTCACCCTACAGAAAATGGATGGACAATGCAGAAATCCAAATTCCTAAAAGGATTATTCCAAGATCTGATGGTGGATTTATTTACATATTAGAGGCCGAATATCACAATTTTCAGGTCATCACCACCGCTCCTAATTCCAATACCTATTCTTATTATCCGGAATATGGCAATTATTACGATGAAAACTTCTACTACGATCTAATGGTCGTTTCAGTAAATCCTGATGGCACCATAGACTGGCGGTCGAACATGCCGAAGAGCCAAGAAACCGAAAATGATTTGGGCAGATACTCTTCCTTTTTGTATCATGGCGCCAATAATGTTTCTAAACTGCTGTTTGTGGATGATATCTATGGCAACGGTAATCTAACTGAATTCAACTTCAACCCTAATGGCGTTTGGAATAAACAGGTAATTTTAAATTCCTATCGCGATGATTTATTGTTGGTGGCAAAGAAAGGCATCCAAGTTTCGGGCAACGAAGTTGTTATTCCAAGTGAAAAGAAAAACCGACTAAGATTAGTTAAAATCACATACTAATGCCATTTTTGTTCTCTAAACTGTTTTAGCTTGTGGTTATCCTATTTACATAAACGCACCCCCGGAGCAACATTTTTATTCGTTGTGATCGTGTTGGTGTTGTTGACCATTACGATTATCCAACCCATTATACAGTTTTTGAATGGTCAAACCACGCTTACTACGCCGCCTCATTATCTGTTCTTACCTTTAATAGGCCTATTGTTGGCATCCTTTTGTAATCGGGTATATGTTATTGCCGATACCTTTGAAAAAGCCACTTTTTGGCCGGGATATTTTTATGCCTTTTTGTTGTTTAATATTATTGGTCAAACCTCTTCCTACGAAGCATTGACACACGGCACCTTAGCCATTTTAATTACTTATGAATTGTTAAAGATCCATTTCAATTCAACAGCACTTAAAAACACCTACAATCTCGGCATGTATATGGGTTTGGCTTTTATGCTGAAAAGCGAAATGATCTTTGCCATTCCGTTTCTGCTTTATGCCATCACTAACCTAAAACCACTGAATTTTAGGGAATATATGCTCTACTTTTTAGGCATTGTAACACCTCTATATTTTTTATATGCCTATTGTTTCTTGGTCGATGATTTTAATTTATGGAATAATCTTTTACCCTATGAAACATGGTTTCAGTTCTCCTCAACTATTTCCATATTGAATTGGATCCAATGGGGATTGGTAATCATTTTCATGACGGCAGTGCTGTTCTTGACTTTTATCCAATACAATTCATTACCGGTGTACATTCGTCGAATGTCATCAGCCATGCTGTTCATTATCGGAGCCATTACACTTATCGCCATGGTTTCCAGCTTTAGTGGATTTCTTATTTTTTATTTGGCTCCCGCATTTACTTTCTTTGCAACAATGTTGATGTTAAAATATTCTAAGAACCCCCGACTGGAACTAATACATATTATCTTTGTTTTGATAATTATTGGCACTCAGTTATTAAGCACATTTGTGCAGCTATAAAC
>JAGQYH010000117.1 GCA_020436175.1 Bacteroidota bacterium | reverse complement strand
TCGGACACAGCAGTGATTGGGTGGTTTTCGGATTGATGGGTGAGAACAGCGCTCCGGTTATTTTCGTGTATGGTGTTCAAACAGCGTCAGGAAAGTTGGTGTATAACGAAAATGCATTGATCACTATCACCAATAAAAATACAGGTAGTATTGCAACTTTAGAATGTGTTAAAAACGATACTGCACAGTACTATGATACGAATGAATTTCCTTTCTCAAAGGATGCAAACGGTCAATTCATGTATTATTCAACCAATGATTTTCAAGCAACAACTAACGTAGTATATGAAGTGATGATCGACTTAGGTGATGAACGAGGCAAAGCGACTCTACAATTACCTGAACAACATCATTTTTCTACCGTTGAAATGATCACCAATGGAAATGGCAATCAAAGTCTTCATATGAGTATTCAGGATCCTGATGATAGCAGTTATTATAAATGGGAAGTCAGTTACGATCAATCATTGGAAATACCTGTGGAAACAATAGATTCATTAACGGGAGATACGTCATATTCTGTTGATTATGTCAATGTAAATCAAATTTTTACGTCAAATAACTACATTACCAATACTCGAATCATCCAAAACGAAAATAATTTTCAGTTCAGCTTATCTCAAAATATTTATGACTATCCTGAAATTGAAGAAAGCTACCTTTTAAATGTTAGGTTACGGCATTATGGACAAGAAGTAGCAGATTATTTTGAATCCATCAAACGACAAAATGAAATTTGGCCATTCGACCCGTTTGTCGAGCCTGTTTTTATTGAATCTAATCTTGATGGTTTGATCGGACTCGTTGGTACTTTCACATATTCTAACGATTTACTATTGGAATATCAACCTTGATTAGGTACATTTGCGGCAGAATTATTGATCAATCGGTAAAAAAAATTGTATGAAGAACAATGTAGTAATGATGTTTGTAGCCATCCTAATGATGACTAGCTGCAACGCTCAAACCGGGCATAAAGAAGACAAAAAAGTAAATTTAGAAGAAATGACAGCAGAACAAAAAGCAAGTTATAGTTATGGTATTTTATTGGCGGATAATCTGAAAAGAGGAAACTTTGAAGGATTAGATGCTGAATTAATCGGACAGGCCATCAAAGATGTATTATCCGGTAACGAAACTTTATTGGATGTAAATGCAGCTACTGTTGAATGGCAGGTGTATGCACAATCGCAACAAGTAAAACAACAAGAAAAAGATGCTGCAAAGTTTAATGAGAATAAAGAAGCCGGGGAGAAATTCTTGGAAGAAAATAAATCAAAAGAAGGGGTTGTAGTGTTACCTAGTGGATTACAGTACAAAATTATCACCAAAGGCGATGGCCCGATTCCCGGTCCGAATGACAAAGTTAAAACTCACTACCACGGTACATTGATTGATGGTACTGTATTTGACAGTAGCGTTGAAAGAGGGGAGCCTATCAGCTTTCCGGTAGGAGGTGTGATCGCAGGTTGGACAGAGGCTTTACAATTAATGCCTGTAGGTTCAAAATGGGAATTATATATTCCTTATGATTTGGCTTATGGTGCAAGAAGAGCAGGTGAAAAGATTGCTCCTTATTCAGCTTTAGTTTTCGAAGTAGAATTATTAGGAATAGAATAAGTAATTAGAAAATATATTGATAGAAGCCATTGCTTGAAAAAGTGATGGCTTTTTTATTTTAACGTACTTCTTTAAAAGCCAATTTATTTCTAAACTCCTTGATTGCTTCAGGAACATGATTGATTACTTCAAAAAATGTTTCCAGCTTTTCTTTAGGAATGTCTTTGATGATGGTCTTTTCCAAATGAAATACCGCTTTTAAGGCCAAAACCCTCATTTTGCTTCCTTGGTCTGTAAGTTTGATATATACTTTGCGCTTATCAACTTCATCTTTAATTCTGATGATCATCCCCTGATCCTCCAAACTTTTTAAGCTTCTGGATAAGCTGTTGGGTTCCATGCCCATTCTTGGGGCAATTTTTGTAACAGGCGTTCCCTCTTCCTGATCAATGGTTAACAAGATAAATGCCATTGAAATACTGGCATCATATTCAGAAGCCATTTCATTATATAGCTTGGCAATGTTTAACCATGCTTCTCTAATTTTATAAACCACCACCTTATCGGCAACACTCTCAAAAGATTCCATGCTGTAAATATATAAAAATACTTCACATTGCATTGAAAATTACAATTGTTAAAAATGGAGGCTTAAGTTTAAAATGATTTATAATTGATAAACTAATGTTATTATTGAGCTAAATTCGCCAAAAATAGCTATTGATTTAGCAATTAATGCATTAATTTGCTTCACTTTTAGCAATTAAAATATTCTTTGTTAATATAGCTTTGAAACTTACAAAAATCGACCTATGAGATTAGTGGCATTAGTACTTCTTTTATTGAGCACAGCATTGAATGTGTTAGGGCAAAAGGAAGATCATCAACCGGTAAATGGCTGGGAATGGAAAGAGGATATCCCGGATGAGGATATCAAACAGAGTAGGAAAGAAATGCTGAGAAGCTTAAAAGAAGAGCAGTCGAAGTATTTTAACATACCTCAGGGTAAATGGTATTTCGGAACGCAATTTGGTTATGGTGTACCCTTTTTAACGGTCAATAGAAGAAACATTGAAGACTATCTCGGTGTAAGTGATTATTTTGAATCGGAGGCCGGTGAGATCAGCAATAGAACCATTGTAACCAATGATGCCGGAGGCATGAAGGCAGCTGTTTATGGAGGCTTTCGGTTTAACCAGTTTGTGAGTACAGAAATTGATTTATCTTTTAATTATTATGATAAAGTACTTCAAGGGAGAATAGAATCTCCTAACTACAATTCAGAATTGTTTACACGAGGTAAAAGCATTTCCCTCAATCCGCAAATAGTATTGTATTCTCCCAATATGGGCAATTTTACCATCTTCGGAAAGTTTGGTTTTTATGTGCCGTTGTATGTGGAAGCATCCGGAACCGCTAGAATAGATGATAGAAACGGCACTTTCGTAAAAAGTTTGGCGACCGGCTCGGAAGCTAATTTGTTGGAAATCGTTGATGCCGTTGCAGAATTACTGGGCGAGAATGTAGATGGTCTAGGATTTTTGGAAGACGGTTTTTTTAACGCTATTGGGTATAGATTTCAATATGAGGCAGATGTAGACGTTGATTTTAGAATTGACCAGCAAGCGATTGGGTATTCAGGAAGTATTGGCATGATCTATCAGATTTCTCCTTTAGTAAGTTTATTCGCAGAGGTAAAAAATGGAGGGTACAATATCACTACCAAAGGCTATCACTTAAAAAACGTTGATGGGACGTTGGATGTTTTCGGCAATAGAAATTACGTGGTGCTCACATCTGAAGGTGCCGTGGTGGATGGCGAACAAGTGATTTCGGCAGAGGAGTTAAATTTCTTATACAACGTTAATTATGAATATTCATTAGATGAAAATTCAAACAATGAAGTCACTAATCCGAATGGAGTTAATCCACTGAAACCAACAGACAGATTAGCATTAAGACGTAGTTCATTTGATGTAAGTTTTAATGTGAGTGTTCAGTTTAATTTTAAAGGAAAAAAGAATAAATAATGAAAATTCTATTTCAATATATAGTAATTGGCGTTTTGTCTATAGGATCAATTTACGCTCAAGAAGCGTTAGAAGAAGTCGGAACTGCTGATGTCAATGAACGACCAAAACTCACTTGGGAAGAAAGAAAGGAAATTAGAAAAAATGCTGATGCGGAGTATTTGGCTTGGGAGAGAAAGTACTTCAACTCTCCGGGAAAATGGTATATGTCATTTGAAGGAGGCTACGGTTTTCCATTCTTGACTACGGAGCCGGAATTAGTACCGCCATTGTTCTTTTTAGGTAATTCTCACCTTACTATAAATGCCGATGGTACTTCCTTAAACAAATTATTGTTATCCGGTCAAGGTGGAGGAACACGCTTCGGATTGTCAGTAGGAAAAATGTTCAATAGGTTTATTGGCATGGAAGTGAAACTAGGATATTTTATTGCCAGGGAAGACAATTTATCTACCATCAATAAACCCAAATACTATTCAGAATTAAATACAACTTTATCAGAAATATCTATCAGTCCACAAGTGGTGTTCCAATCACCCAACATGAGGAATTTTTACATAGTGGGAAAGATTGGTCCATTTATTCCACAATGGGGAAATCCGAGAGCAACAGCTCATATTGATGATCGGGATGGCACCTTTTTAGCCGGAGTAATCGACGATCCCTTTTTAGGTCCATTGCTGGAAGAATTGTTGGGATCTGATTTGGGAGGAGATTTATTAGGGTTGTTGGACTTTAGAACGGAGTTGGATGCCAATGTAAGGATACTGTTGCAACAGAATATTGATGAGTTTAAGTTTAAAGAAATCATCAGAGCTGTTGGAGTAAATGCAAGTATTGGATTTAGATATCAACCTAGTCCAATTGTAAGTGTTTTTGGTGAAGTTGGCGTTAAGGGTCATAATATCAGCTTGGCTAAAATAATCATTGAAGACCTCGATGCTAGAGCCACCATTCTAGGAGGCGCAGTAACACTTTTGGAGTTAAATGAAAATGGAGGTACTGCATTTGGAAGTCCTGTGCCGGACGGTGTGTTAACCTCTTTATTGGAAACAGCATACGTTAACGAGCTAACAGAAGAATCTAACAATCCAAATTATAACGGCGATGATTTTAGTAATTTCCGACCACGGGAGGAACTTGCACCTAGATTAAGTGTGGTTTCCATCGGGTTTAATATTGGATTACAGTTTAATTTTCCCGGTAAAGATGTTTACTATCGAGCAAATAGCAGAAAGGCTAAATAGTTTAAGTTTACTATTCAAATCTTTTCTTTATTGTTGATTGTTTTAACCGGATGCTAAGTCATTTAAAAGTAAGTGGAGCATCAGATCTATTATTGCTGTAAGGGATGAGCAAAAAAAAGGCGACCTTCCAGTCGCCTTCTTGCAAATATATTCAGGGATTATTTTCTTTCCAAATCAAATAATATAGAGGTATAAACTGTGGCTCCGATTTCAGGGGAACCATAAGCTTCTATATGTTTATCATTGATGATATTCGATCCACCAACTTGTAAGGTAATAAATTTCGGGAATTCGTAATTGACCTGAAGATCTAACAAATTATAGGTGTCAACGGCACCATCACCAAATGGACTTTCCCATTGAAAACCTTGCACCCATTTGTAATTGACGTTAAAACCGAAACCATGAAAGATCTTCGATGCACTTAAACCTAAGTTGAGTTTGTGTTTTGGTGTATTAAAACCGGGGATGATCGGATCACTTAAGTTTTTGGTATTTAGATCGGAGTAAGTATAGTTGGCAGATGCCATCAAACTTCTTACAATATAATAGTTCAAGCCTGTCGAAAATCCATAGCTGGTTACTTTTTCTTTAGCATTGGTTGGATATTGTACCAGATCATAATCCTCTGTCAGTAAAGAATTTAAACCGGATTCTTCACCGGCTTGTGCTCCGCTTAATGGCTGAAGCAATCTGATGTCACCGATAAAATCTTTATAGATGTTATAGTAAGCAGTTAAGTCAATATACAGATTTTTGGTAATGATTCCTCGATATCCTGCTTCAATGGAGGTTACTTGCTCCGGACGGATAGGATCTAGAATGACAGCATCCAAAACTTCTTGCGCTTCATTGATCGTTACTTCCGGATCATCCACCAGATCAAAAAATTCATCAGCACTGGTTTTGGTGTAGCCGTTGGTTACACCATTAAGGTTTCCTTTCAATTTAATAACCCCTAAATCCAACAAAATATATTGGTTTTGTAAGGTTGGACTTCTGAAGGCGGTTTGTGCAGAAACTCTTATTGTATTTTTCTTGAAACGAGATACAATGGAACCTCTCGGAGAAAATTGTGTTTCGTAATTTTCGTGTTTATCAATTCTCAAAGAGGCGATCAACTTCAGCTTATCGTTCCAAAAACCTTTGGAAGCCTGAACGAATCCTCCCATTACCCAAGTGGCTAAATTGACAAAATCAGCTCCTTGGTCGGGGTTACCGTTTTGTAATGTATCGGCCGGATTAACCAAAGTATCTGAAAATATAGTACCATAAGATTGAGGCATATATCTTCTGAACGAAAAGCCGGTCATCAGATCAATTTGTTTGATAAAATCAAAGTTATATTGAGCATCCAAATGCAATAACCACGATTTATCCTGAAACTTGGACCCAGTTTCTAAATTCGGATCTTTTACGATCTTCTTGAAAGTGGTATCAAATTCTACTGTGCCCGGTTGTAAATAAGCGCTATCGCTGGCTACCATGGTGGCATATACCACAGCGGAATCTACTTGCCATAATCTGGGCTCATTATCAAACTCATTGGTGAGATCTGACATGACATCAAAATAGCTTTCAATATAATGTTCAACATAATTTTCCAAACCAACCTTTGAAAGGTTAATGCCAGTAAAGACCATGTCGTAGGAGTCGCCTGCATTTTCTTGTGTGGTATAGGCTTTTAAGGTTAAACCTTTACCTTCAAACTTCAGTTGATGTTGCTGGAACAGAATCTTATTGACGCTGTATCTGTTGGAGCCCTGATAAATGGCTGTTCCTCGACCAAATTTGTATAGATATGAAAGGCTCATGTCTTCCTTAAACTTGTATGTCGTTTCCAATCCGGCTTTTAAACTTTCTGTTTTATTGTCGGATAGTTGGCTTTCTCTGTACCCGGGTGTTTTCACATTGATGATGCCCGGACTGGCAATAGGGTAAAAATCTAACCAAGTATTCAATGCTCTGAAATCAGCAGCTTTTTCCGGGTCTTCATCAAACTGTAATTCTCTGACAATAGCACTCACATTAATATCTACATCGAGATCGCCATAAATATTGGCAGAATCACTATCAGCTACCCAATCTTCAGCTCTGAAATACCCCGCAGTGACTTTGATTCCGAATTTCTTCTGTTTATCCAAAGTGGCAGCATATCGCAATTGACCGTCAAACAACTGCCTTGAGCCACCTTTTAGTTTGAACTGTAATCCGGGATAATCATATGGATTTTTCGAAGACATACTAACTACGCCTTGAAAGGCATTGGCGCCATAAAGGGCTGAGGAAGCACCGGAGATCAATTCCACACTTTCCAAATCTATATCCAATGCACCCACTAAATTACCCACGGGAAAATTCAAGCCGGGCGCTTGGTTGTCCATACCATCCACAAACTGAACCATTCGAACAGGGGCAGTGGTATTAAAACCTCTAGTATTAATAATTTGAAATCCCATACTGGAAGTGGTGATATCTACATCTTGCAGGTTGCCCAAACTCTGATAAAAACTTCCGGAGGCTGCAGTGGCTATTTGTTTACTGTTGATCTTTTGAATACTGATGGGGGAT
>JAGQYH010000116.1 GCA_020436175.1 Bacteroidota bacterium | reverse complement strand
ACCAAAATGATGGTTATTTACATGCCTACGAATTTTATAACTTGTCGCTTCAATCTGATTTAGCTGTGTTAACCGCCTGCGAAAGCGGAATTGGTAATATTCAAAAAGGGGAAGGCATGATCTCTTTAGCTTATAGCCTCAATTTTGCCGGTTGTCCAAGTGTGATCATGTCACTTTGGAAAATTGATGAAAAGACCAATACTGAGATCACCTCTTATTTTTATAAATATTTAGCTAAAGGTAATTCTATCAATGCTGCACTTCGATCTGCAAAATTAGATTATCTCAACAAAGCTTCAGGCACCTTACAACACCCTTTCTATTGGTCAGGTTTGGTTTTAATGGGCAACGATAATGCCATTGATATGCCCAATCAAAAGATGAATAAGAAAATTATTATTCCTGTTATTATTCTAATTGTCGTCTTTTTGGCCTTTGCCTACTTCAACTTAAGAAAAAACAAATCGACCATTTAATCCAATTGGTTTTAAAAGTTGATGACCTTTTTCTCTTTTTGGTATTCAATCATGTGTTGCGTTTAATCCAAGAATGAATTGATGTAGAGCACGATTCAATGGATGGATAAACATCAACCAAATAATTTTTGTGTGTAATGAGGGCGGTATAATTCCCATATTCTTCCCATTAACCTTTCCCCGGTTTACGTATTGGGAGTTATGTCGTAAGACTTGTCGGTTTGGCCGGCAAGTCTTTTTTTTGAGTATCTCAAATGGAAAAAATGCTCAGGAAGATATCCTTAAAATATTGACCGTTTAAAGTTAGCAGCACTTTAGCAAGATCACTGAATAAAGTGATTTTCAAAAAAAAAAGGAGATAATATATGGTATGTATTTTTAATTCATTATATTTATTGTCCTAATGTTAAGAACAGACGCTATTCAATCTTATTGAATACGTTGTAACCCCCAAAATGTTCTTTATTAGAAGGTATTTCTAAAAAGTTTAGAAAAAAAATTAAAAAACTTATGGAATTTAATTGCAATATGACTCTATATTGTAAAAGCTTTCAGAAACCTTAGTAAAAATCCTAATTCAGATAATTAAAAGTGAAGGACTTACTACTCAACACCCTCTAGAAACGACAGACCTCATTTTTAATTAAAATTAGACAATTGGGTTATTCAGGTATTACATGCATTACATGGAATAAATTTCTATGTGCTTGGCAGGTTCTCTTAGACAAGTTTATTCAAAAAAAAATGGATGAAATTGCTTCTGCAAAAGCAATTCCACCCTAATATAAATGTATCAGCAAACAAATGGAATCTATCACCGCGAGATAAGAGAATACCGCTTTGTTTATACATGCCTAAAACATTTCTTCCCTAAAAATAATTCTTTTTAAATACAAAATAACAATAGTTATGAAAACAATATATAGATTAATACTACCCTTGCTAGTACTGGGAATCCTAGTAACATCTTGTAGCAAGGACGAACCTATTAGTGCCTCAAAAAGTGGAACATTAGGTTTTACATCATTATTAAATGATTTTATTGAAGGCGGCAGATTAGCCGATGAACTGCCCGAATGTTCGGATGAAAGTCCGTTTACCGTTTGTGTTAAAATCAAAGATTCTGACGGTAATTGGGTATTGGATCAAACACCACTTGGAGATGGTGACGGTTTAGGAGCCGGTGACGACAATATCATTGAAATCAAGATTGCTCCACTTTCCGGGGTGGATGTTGACAATGACGGCGACAACGACAATTGGTTCACAGAAGAATCTGAATCGCTGGAACTGGAAGAAGGAGATTACAGCATTGAGTACTTCATTGTAAAAGATGAAGCAGGTAACGCAATTTTGGCTGCTCCACATGAAAGTGCAGATTATGGCGATGTACAATACCAAAACTTTGTTACTGATGCTTTACCGATCAATCTAACACTATACGCCGGCACCAAAAAATATGTTGATGTGGAAGTATTGTGTTTTGAAGAGCATTTTGCTTTAGAGTTCGGTTATTTATTCTTTGATGTTATTGAAATTGAACAACAACACGTATGTATTTTCGGTAATGTTTGTGAAGATAACGGAAGACATCATCCGGCACATTTTAGAGCTAAAATTTGGGAGTCTGATCCGGGAGCCGCTGATGGCAAAGGCGATTTGCTTTTTGACGGAGAAAACGAATACGGAATCAATGCCGCAGGAGAAGAATATGCACGACCATTGTGTATTCCATTGCCGGACAGAGAAGATGTACTGGAAGAGTTCTATGGCGAAATTTGGTTAATTGACGGTGCACTTAATGAAACTTTGATCAGAGAAGGCATCTTTACTGAAGATGACATCAAAAATCTTTACATCAACTCTGACACTAGTTATTACTGGCACTTTAGAGAAGGTTGTGAGCAATGCGATGACGAACCCTACTTGTTAGGCGATGGTTGTGAAGATTGCATTGGTGAACACTTGCAAACAATCTTAGATTTAGGTATTACTTTAAATTTAGGAAATACGCCTCCAAATTTAGAAGGCATCTACCTTTTCGACGAACTTACTTTATTGGCATCCAATATTCCGGGAGATCTAATTGGGCAGTCTTTCAGTAACGTTAAAATACGGATTACCAACCAAGTGGCAACCTCCACCGGTGCGGACATCATGTATGAGCGTAAAGGTTCCGGCTCAAGCACACCAATTCCTCAGGAAGGCAGAATAACCGGTAGCGGAAATGATTTCTCAATTTACACTTGTGCCATTATCAGAAATGATGCAGAAACCGACTCTATCAAGTTGGCTTATGTTTATTCCGGTACTTTAGGTGCCAATGGATTGGAAGATGTTTCTTATGTTCTATTGAACGTGGATGACTTCGGAGATCCGGGTGGAAGCTTTATTGCTGAAGGACAAGGCAGATGGATCGATGAAGCGGATGGAGAAGCCACAGAGTCAGGCGACTTCAACATAAGAGTTTCAAATCCAAATGGAAGAGTAGTCATTGAAGATGTTCAAAGGAACGACTAACACCTATTGATTAATAACCCAATTCGGGGCTGTCCATTCATTTGGCAGCCCTTTTTTATTTCCCGCAAGTTATGGTGGAAAACATATAATAATATAAACAGTCCTCAATTGCGCTTTGCCACCATTTACTAAAAGATTAGTTTTGCTGAATAAGCAGTAATAATGTCCGGAAAAAATATAGAAGATCTTCAAAAAATAGCCTCTCAGGTAAGACGAGACATATTAAGGATGGTTCACGCCGTAAATAGTGGCCACCCTGGTGGTTCTTTAGGCTGTACTGATTTTTTCGTTGCCCTATACTTCAAGATTCTTGATCTCTCCACTGATTTTGATATGGATGGCAAAGGTGAAGATGTTTTCTTTTTATCCAATGGTCATATATCTCCTGTTTGGTATAGCGTATTGGCAAGAAGAGGGTTTTTCCCGGTGAAAGAACTCTCCACTTTTAGAAAACTGAATTCTAGATTGCAAGGTCATCCCGCTACCGAAGAAGGCTTGCCCGGTATTAGAATTGCATCAGGATCTTTAGGTCAAGGTTTATCAGTAGCCTGTGGTGCCGCTTTAGCCAAAAAATTAAATAAAGATGAACATCTCATTTATGCGCTAACCGGTGATGGCGAACTTCAGGAAGGACAAAACTGGGAAGCCATCATGTATGCTGCTCATAACAAAATCGATAATTTGATTGCTACCGTAGATTACAACAACCGACAGATCGATGGAGATGTTTCTGATGTACTTGACCTGATGAATTTAGGTGCTAAATTTGAATCATTCGGTTGGGAAGTTTTAAATATGAATGGCAACGACTTTCAAGACATCTTCAAAACCATGGAGATCGCAAAATCCAAAACCGGCAAAGGTAAGCCCATTGTCATCCTGATGAAAACAGAAATGGGTCAGGGTGTTGATTACATGATGGGCAGCCATGCTTGGCACGGAAAAGCTCCAAATGATGAGTTACTGGCCAAAGGATTAGCACAATTGGAAGAGAGTTTAGGAGATTATTGATCTATAACTATATAAATTAAAACCTTGAGTTTAAAAAAATACACATTTACAGAAAAGAAAGATACCCGTTCAGGATTTGGAGAGGGCATCTTTGAAGCCGGACAGGAAAATGAAAATGTGGTGGCCTTATGTGCCGACCTTATTGGTTCATTAAAACTAGACAAGTTTATTGATCATTTTCCTGAAAGGTTTTTCCAGGTGGGTATTGCCGAGGCCAATATGATTGGGATAGCGGCAGGTTTAACCATTGGAGGCAAAATTCCGGTGGCTACCACTTTCGCTAATTTCGGCACCGGGCGAGTGTATGATCAGATCAGACAATCCGTGGCTTATTCTGATAAAAATGTAAAGATCTGTTGTTCACATGCCGGTTTAACACTGGGAGAAGATGGGGCTACACATCAGATCCTGGAAGATGTGGGCATGATGAAAATGCTGCCTAATATGACAGTTGTTGTGCCTTGTGATTTCAACCAAACCAAATTGGCTACCAAGGCAGTGATCAACCGTCACGGGCCATGTTATTTGCGCTTTGGCAGACCTTCCTGGCCAATTTTCACCGATGCTAATGATCATTTTGAGATCGGAAAAGCACAAGTGATGTCAGAAGGAACGGATGTGACCATCATCGCTAACGGCCACATGGTTTGGCA
This sequence comes from Bacteroidota bacterium, assembly GCA_020436175.1. GTDB lineage: Bacteria > Bacteroidota > Bacteroidia > Chitinophagales > JADIYW01 > JAGQYH01. The sequence goes on along the minus strand of JAGQYH010000116.1, from coordinate 2,845 downwards.
AGCCATTGAAGCCGGTAAAATATTAGAAGACAAAGGCATTTCAGTAGAAATGATCAATATGCACACCATCAAGCCTTTGGATGAAGCCGCTATCATCCGATCCGTTACCAAAACCGGATGTGTGGTTACTGCTGAAGAACATCAAAGAAATGGCGGACTTGGCGAAAGTGTTGCCGGTGTTTTGGCACGAAATCTGCCTAAACCTATTGAAATGGTAGCGGTGAACGATAGTTTTGGAGAAAGCGGAACCCCAACAGAACTTTTGGACAAATATGGTTTAAGCATTCAGGACGTTGTCATTGCCGTTGAAAAAGTATTATCCAGAAAATAAAATTACACTATGCGACAATTTATAATTCTAGCATTTTGTGCTGTTGCCTTGACTTTCAGCAGTTGTGAAAAATCCATTTCTTTTGAAGAACAATTGGCATTGGACAAAGAAACTATTCGAACATGGTTGGCTTTAAATCAGTTAACGGCAACTGAAACGGCTTCCGGTTTAAACTACATTATTACCCAACAGGGCAGTGGTACAGCAACGCCTTCCATCACCGATCAGGTAACTGTCTATTACAAAGGTTATTTGCCCGAAGGAGAAATATTTGATCAAACTGCTCCAGGAACTCCCGCTGTTTTCCCGTTAAGCCAAGTAATACAAGGTTGGCAGGAAGGCTTTCAATTGTTAAAAAAGAACAGTAAGGCCATCTTATTGATCCCTTCTTATCTGGGATACGGTACACAAGCCAATGGCAGTATACCCGCTAATTCCGTACTGATATTTGAAGTAGAGTTATTGGATTTTTAATCTAACTACTCATGATTGCTACTAAGATTTATCTCAAACTAAAACTTTAGATAAATCTAAAGTGTCAATATGAACTAAAAATGAGGACAAATCCTTGTAATGGATTTTGACTTGATAAAGTCCATGGTGTAGGTCAGCGATATTTCTAAGGCGCTGTTGGTTTTGGCAATATCCCTTAAGCCTCCAAACTGAGCATCATAGCTAAAGGCAATCCTTAGATCGGTGTAATCTATTCCCAATAAGATGATAAACGATTCAAATGAAAACGACTTTATAGGACTACTCAACGTTCTGAAATAGGTACCGAATAAAAGATCTGTTTCAAAACCTTTGGCTTCCACAATTCTGTAATCAATTAAATTACCCATCACCAACTCACCAATTTTTCCTTGATGCTGATAAAATGCAAATGGCGCCAATTCTAATCGTTTATTCAAGGCCAAATTAAAGCCCAACTGACCGGCATATCTGATCGGTAATTTCGATTCATTGGCATCCAAAAATGCCCATCGAGGTTGTAATAAATGAGCCACAGAAAACCCTGTGTATAATGTTGTTTTCTTGGATAATTTCCCTAAATAGATCAGTCCGATGGAAAAATCAAAGTTGACATAGCTCAACCCATCTTCCAAATTACTGCCGGGAAAAGCAGGTAATGGATTCTCCGGGTCATTCGGGTTGAATTGATCACCGAAGAATAAAGCATCCCCTTCAAATCTACGTTGTAAAAAGGAACCGGATAAACCGACCGTTATAGCATGATCACCATTACTCGCTAATGCTTTGGAATAAGAACCACTCAATCCAATGGAAGTTGTTAAAAATTGCCCTCCATCCTCCGGTTTGCCCACTCTATCGTGAAAGGCATACACTCCGGCTCCGGCAAAATCCTTACCATAAATACCTACCGGTATACTAAAATCTGCAGAACCGGAATATGTCTGAAAGGAAGAACCACCTAAAATGGTAAAAAACTGATTTCTATAATCGGCCGACAATCTTACATTTCCATTAAAGTAACCCGTGAAGGCCGGATTAGTGTAGATAGGCGTAAAAGTGATATGACTGTAATGAATATCTTGTGCATGGCCATCATTACTGTTCACCAAAAACATCAATGTAACTGCAATAAGTATGTAGTATATTCTATTCATCCTAACGAAGTAACGTAATTCCGCCTGATTTTCTAATAATTTCGCCACAAATTGACTTAATCCTGCTAATGTACAGATATTTTCCTGCTACAAGGTCTGACCCTGTATTCCCAAATTTACCATTCCAAGTACCTATAGCTACCGAATCCGGTGTTTGATAAACACTGGCTCCTTTTCTATCAAATATTTCCATATCAACCTCTACAATTCCCTTACCGAAAGCTTTAAATTCGTTTCTATCCGGACTTAAATCTGATGGATCAAATATATTAGGTAGCCAAGGTGCAAAAGTTCCGTCTAATGTAATTCTAATAGAATCCACATCAGAGCATTGTCTGTCTTGATCGATCGCAAAAACTATATAAGTACGTTCTTCACAAGGGTTAACCCTTACGGTATCTCCCAAAGAGGATATCAATTGAAAATCCCTTAATGGAAACCAACTGAAAGTAACATTGTTTCCCGGTGCGTTGGAAGACACGGCCAAATCAATAGAATCGCCTAAAGGCATTGGAAGTGTATTATTGAATGTGGTGATATCTACTTCTAAAGGAGCACCTCCGGAAATCGTAATGGTTGTATCGTCGGTACAACCCCTGCTGTCTGTTGCCGTTACGGTATAGGTGCCTTCTGTTAGAGTAGTAATCTGAAAGCCAAGTTGTTTTGGAAAGCCATTAATTTGTTGTCCCATAAAATACCCATCCCAATTAAACAACGTAGGATTCGACCAACCTCCCATAGTAGAAGCAGCTAAATAACCGTTGTTTCCACAAGTAGCATTCTTTACGCTATCTAACAAAACGGTAAATGGCGATGGCGGATCCGAAATGGTAACCCGAACCGTGTCGGTACAGAAAGTTTCATCTCCAACAATAACATCATAAGT